>CALLZA010000290.1 GCA_937858165.1 uncultured Ardenticatenia bacterium | reverse complement strand
TCGTGTATGTTATGATCTGTTCGTCCCTGTTCGCGGTTAGCGCCGATGTATGTTCGCGTGTCTTCTGGTTTTTTTTTTTCAAGCAGAAGACGGCATACGAGATCTAGTACGGTCTCGTGGGCTCGGAGATGTGTATAAGAGACAGTCTATAGCCTGGGCGGGGCCGAGGCGTTCGCCGCCGAAATGGCCGGCTATGGCCCCATCCCCAACGACATCGTCATTGCCGCCAGCCCCCGCGCGGCGCTGGCCGAGGCCGACATCGTCTGTGCCGCCACCACGTCGCGCACGCCGGTCTTTGACGGCCGCGACCTGCGCCCCGGCACCCACGTCAACGGCATCGGCTCCTTCACGCCGGAGATGCAAGAGATCGACGCCACAACGGTGCGGCGGGCGCGGGTCATTGTCGACTCGCGGGCGGCGACGCTGGCCGAGGCGGGCGACCTGATCATCCCCTTGCGGTCGGGCGAGATCGACCTCGACCACATCAGCACCGAACTGGGCGAGGTTCTGGCCGGCGCAAAGCCGGGCCGGACAAGCGCCGAGCAAATCACCTTTTTCAAGTCGGTCGGCGTAGCCGTGCAGGATGCGGCGGCGGCGCAACTGGTCGTGCGTAACGGCGCGGCGCTGGGGCTGGGAACCGTGATCAGCCTGTGAGTGTACGCCGGCGCATTGCCATCATTGCTCTTGGAACCCGGGGCGACGTTCAGCCCTATGTCGCTTTGGGCGTGGGTCTCCGCGACGCGGGCCACGCCGTGCGGCTGATCACGCACGAGAACTTCGCGCCTCTGGCTGCCGCGCATGGCCTGGAGGCGCATGTCGTCCGAGGGGACGTGCAGGCTGTCGCCGAAAGCGATGAGATGCGCGCCCTGTTAGCCAAGGGTAACTTTCTGGCTATCACGCGGCGCACGGCCCAGGAGGCCAAGCGGGCCATACAGCAGTGGGCCGAGGACGGACTGGCGGCGTGCCGGGGAGTGGAACTGATCGCAGCCGGGATCGGCGGCCTGTTCATCGGTTTGGCTCTGGCCGAGAAGATGGCTGTGCCGTTCATGCAGGCCCATCTCGTGCCCTTCACCCCGACCGGCGAATTTCCCGGCGTGCTGCTGCCGGTGGCGCTGCCGCGGTTGGGCGGCGGCTTCAACCGTCTGTCGCATCGTTTCGTGCGCCAGGTGATGTGGCAGGGCTCGCGTGGGGCTGACAATCTGGCCCGCCGACAGGTGCTCGATCTGCCCACCGCACCCCTGTTTGGTCCGTTCGGCGGTGAGCGGCTGCGGCGGTTGCCCGCTCTCTATGGCTTCAGTCCGGCCGTTGTGTCTCGCCCGGCCGATTGGGATGGCAACACCCACGTCACCGGCTACTGGTTTCTCGATTCGTCGGCTGATTGGACCCCGCCGCCGGCGCTGGCCGCTTTCCTGGATGATGGCCCGCCGCCGATCTACGTCGGCTTCGGCAGCATGGCCAGCCGGCAGCCGGAGGAGACGGCCGCTCTCGTTCTGCGAGCGTTGGCCGAGACGAGGCAGCGCGCCATCATGCTGTCGGGCTGGGCCGGGCTGCGGGCCGACCAACTGCCACCGTCGGTATTGATGGTCGAGAGCGTTCCCCACGACTGGCTCTTTCCACGGGTATCGGCCGTCGTTCACCATGGCGGCGCGGGTACGACGGCCGCTGGCCTGCGGGCTGGTGTCCCTTCCATTCTTATTCCGTTCTTCGGCGATCAGGCGTTCTGGGCCGAGCGAGTTAGGGCGCTGGGCGTGGGGCCGGAGCCTATCCCGCGCCGGAAGCTGACGGCCGAGCGACTGGCCGGGGCCATCCGACAGGCCGTGACGGACGAAGCGTTGCGCCGGCGCGCTGTCGAACTGGGCGCCACCATCCGCGCCGAAGATGGCGTGGGCCGCGCGGCGGCGATCATTGACACGCTATCCCTCTAACCGCGGACTCTCAATCTGTGTAATCTGTGAAAGCTATGGTTCCTTCTTCTGGGCCTCGCTGTTGGCGGCTATACTTGGCTCGCGGTCGTCGCTTGGCCGCCCAGCGAGGTTGCCCCATGAACACGAAACGCCACACGTCGGTGCCGCCCACTTTCTGGAGTGGGTTGCACTTCCCCACGATCACCCAAAGAAGGCGCGATGCACTTCAGAAAGTGCATCGCACCGAGGTGTTGTTACTTTTGTTGCTGGCTCTGGCTGCCTGCGGCGGGGAGGAACCGCCGGCTGAGACGGTAGTCGAGCCGACGGTGGCCGTCGTGCCGACGGCCGACCTACCCGACGCCATCGAGGCCGACAGCGACTTGCTGGTCATCGCCACCGACGCGCCGCTGCCGCCCTACAGCGACTTCGACGCCTTCGGCAACATCGTCGGCTTCAATGCGGCCGTCATGGACGCCATCGCCGCCGAGGCAGGTCTCGACCACGAGTGGGTCGTCACGCCCAGCGACGGCGTGCTGCAAAGCATCGCCGCCGGGTCGGCGCGCGACTTCGACGCGGTCATGTCGGCGTTGATCATCCCCGACACGCCGCCCGACGGCATCGCCTTCACCCAGCCCTATCTGGAGGCGGGGCAGGTGATCGTCGTCCTGGTGGACGAACGGGAAATCGCCGGGCCGGCCGACATCCAGCCCGGCGTGGCCGTGGGCGTGCTGGGCGAAAGCGCCGGGCGCGACGCGGCAGTAGAACTGGGCATCGCCGAGACCGACCTCTATAGCCAGTATGAGCGGCCGTCGCAACTGGCCCAGGCGCTCATCGACGAGGTGGTGCAGGCCATCATCCTCGACAGTTATACGGCTGATTACTTCGTCGCCACCTTCCCGGAGCAACTACAGATTGCCGGCGGCGAAGGGCGCGAGGCGTGGCTGAGCCGGCGCGCCTATGGCATCGCCGTGGCCGCCGACAACAGCGAACTGCTCGACGCGCTCAACGGCGCGCTCGATACGCTGCGCCAGGAGGGCGCGCTCGCTCAGCTGGCCCTGACCTGGCTCATCCCGGAGGCCAACGCCGCCGCGGCCGTCGATCCCGGCGAGTCGCGCGTGGGCACGCCGGTGACGGAGCTATTCATCGGCGTCGTTGGTCAGTTCAGCGACATGGACCCGGCCAGCCTGACGACCGACTTCATCGGCTGGGAGATCAAGAACAACACCATGAGCGGCCTCTATCGCTTTAACGCCGAGAGTCAGTTGGAGCCGCTGTTGGCCTCGGCGCTGCCGCTGGTCTCAGAAGACAAGCTGGAGTACACCATCCCGCTGCGGGCCGGGCTGCGCTTTCCCGATGGCAGTGAGTTCACCGCCGACGACGTGAAGTGGTCGCTCAACCGCGCCGGGGGGCTGGGCAACTTCCTGGTCAACACCTATCTGAAGGACAGCAACGAAGACAACTTTGCCGACGAGGACGCGGTGCAGGTGATCGACCCGATGACGGTGAAGATCATCGTCAAGGAGCCGACGGCCGCCTTCCCGGCCATTCTGACCGCGCCGCCCTTCTTCCCGATCAGCAGCGAGTGCTACAGCGACGCGGGCGACCCGGGCAGCACCTGCGGCGGCATCGGGCCATACACTGTCGTCAACTGGGCACTCAACGACCGTATGCGGCTGCGGGCCAACGCCGATTGGCCGGGCGAGCCCAAGCCGGCCTTTGAGAACATCACCGTCAAGTTTTACCCCGACCCGACGGCCATGCGCCGCTCGCTGGTCGAGTTTCGCTCGGTCGATCTGGCCTGGACGGGGCTGCCCTATCAGGACTTCGTCGATCTCTCGGCCGTGGACAGCGACGGCAACGGGCCGGACTACAATGCCTGGGTCGGGCCGTCGACGTTCAAGAGCTATATCATCTTTGAGCAGACGACCGCGCCGTGGGACAGCGAGCGGGTGCGGCAGGCGGCGGCGCTGGCCCTCGACCGCGAGGCGCTGGCGGCCGTCTTTGCCGGGGCGCGCTTGCCGCTGCTCAGCCCCGTGCCCGACGACGTGCCCGGTCATCTGGCGACGATGCCCACGCGCGACCTGGATCGGGCGCGCGAGCTGCTGCGGCAGGAGGGGTACACGGCCGAGGAGCCGCTGCCCATCATCCTGTGGTTCGTCAACGACGGGCGCTATAGCAGCGTTGAAGAGCAGTACGCCAACACCATCAAGGCCCAGCTGGAGGAGACGGGCGTCTTCCAGGTTGAGGTGGCTGGGGCGGGCTGGGACGAGTTCCGCTTACAGATCTCGCAGTGCGGCTACCCGGCTTACTTGTTGGGCTGGCCGTCGCCGGGGCAGCCGACGAGCTATCTGGACGCCACCAGTTGGACCGACTTTTTCGTGACCAACACCAACCGCGTCTTTTGCTCCAACTATGAGAGCGAGGAGATGACCGAGTTGGTGGCGGCGGCGCGGGCGGAGTTGGCCGACGGGCCGCGGCTGGAGGCGTATGGGGCGATCCAGCAGCTATGGGCCGAGGAGCTGCCGACGCTGCCGCTGACCCAGGAGCCGCGCCGGGCCATCTCCCTGCCGACCATCGACGGTGTGCGCGTCGATGCGTGGGGGATGATGCATTATGAGTGGCTGCGCAAGAGCGAGTAGTGGGTCAGTAAGTCAGTATTCAGTAGGTCAGTGAAGCACGACGCTTGACCGACCTACTGGCCTACTGCTTACTCTCCGCCCGACGGGCCCGCCGCCCGACAAGCCGCTCGGTGCCGTTCAGCACGCGGCGGATGTTGGGGCGCAAGGCCCAGGTGACGACCAGGCCGGCGACGAGGCTGCCCGCGAGGTAGGCCAGCGTGGCGTCAATGCCCAGCGCGTAGCGGATGGCGAAGATGGTGATGGTAACGGCGGCCATGCTCAGCGAGGCGACCGAGGCCATGCCCACGAAGTAGAGCATCCCGCCCATGACCAGGAAGGCGATGGGGAAGATCCACGGCCAGATGGCCGCCGACCAGCCGACGTTGGGCCCCGTGCCCGCGCCGCCGCCGAAGCGTAGGAAGATTGACCAGTTGTGGCCGACCACAGCGAAGACGCCGGCCACGGCCACGCCCCACGGCAGCAGCGTCGGGCCGAGCGCATCGCCCAGCAGCCAGCGCGTCAGCCAGACGGCCGCTGCCCCTTTCAACACGTCACTGAACGAGGTCAGCACCCCCACGCCCAGACCGGCGGCGCGGAAGGAGTTGGTGCCGCCCGTCCGGCCGCTGCCGAGCTTGGTCAGGTCTTCGCCTTTGAAGAGGCGGACGTAGATGTAGCCAAAGGGGATAGAGCCGCACAGATAGCCGATAAGGGCGGCCAGTAGGAAGTAGATGATCTGCATTGTTGCGCTCCCGCTAGACGGGTCTTAGATTACACTAGTAAAACCCGCCCATGGCCGCTTCGTTACTAAGAAGAAGGAGTCCACAGATTACACAGATTAGTTCTGCTAATGTGTGTAATCTGTGGACTCTGTGGACTCTTCTTCCCACTCCACCTCGGCCACGACCCCATCAATGATGGTGAAGGCACGGACGCTGGGCCGGGCGCGGTCGGCCAGGGAGATAATGAGTTGCACCGTGTCGGGGTAGTAGGCGTTGGCCACGTCGGTCGCTGAGGGGCGCGCCGGGCCGTCGGGGTGGGAGTGGTAGATAGCGATCAGCTCCAGCCCCTCGGCCTCCATCGCCAGCATGGCCTTGATCTGTTGCAGCGGCTCCATCTCGAACGCCACCGGGCTGTGGCGGACGTTCTCCACCGGGTAGAGCCGCACGGCCCGCCCGTCGCGCCCGCCGACCAGCCCGCACGCCTCCTCCGGCCACAGGCCGCTGACGTGGCTGAGCATCTCGTCTAGCAGGGCGCGGCTCAGGGTGAAGGTTTGCATGGGTGGGGAATAAGCTCACGCCAAGGCGCAAAGGGGGCAAAGGACGCCAAGTAAGAAAGCGAGAAGGTTCTTCTTGGCGTTCTTTGCTTCCTTAGCGTCCTTTGCGTGAGCGCTTCTCTCTTCTACCCGCCGGCAGCGACGCCCTGGATGCCGCCCTCGGTCAGGGCGCTCACGTCGAGCAGTTGGTCGGCCTCTGCGGCGGTGATGTACCCCTTCTCGATAACCACCTCGCGCACCGTCCGGTTGGTCGCCAGCGCTTCCTTGGCCACCTCGGCCCCCTTCAGGTAGCCGATGACCGGGTTGAGCGCCGTCACCAGGATGGCGTTCTTGGCCAGCCAGCCGGTGGCCTTTTCGGCGTTGGCGGTGATGCCGACGAGGCAGTTGTCGATGAACGAGTTGACGGCGTTGATGATGACGTCCATGCTCTGGAACAGGTTGTAGGCAATGATGGGCATCATCACGTTCAGTTCCAGTTGGCCCGCCTGCCCGGCCAGCATGACCGTCAGGTCGTTGCCCTGCACCTGGAACATGGCCATGTTCATCATCTCGGCCAGCACCGGGTTGACCTTGCCGGGCATAATGGACGAGCCGGGCTGCACCGGCGGCAGGCGAATCTCATCCAGGCCGGTCGTCGGGCCGGAGGCCAGCAACCGGAAGTCGTTGGCGATGCGCGTCAGGTCGCCGGCCAGCGTGCGCAGCGCGCCGCTAAAGTGGACGGCGTCGGCCATGCTCTGCATCGACTCGAACAGGTCGTCGCTCTCGTAGAGCGTCAGGCCGGTCAGGCGGCCCATCGTGTGGATCATGCGAGCGTGGTATTCGGGGTGGGCGTTCAGGCCGGTGCCGGTGGCTGTGCCGCCGATGCCCAGCCGGCGCAGCCCTTCGGCCGCCTCGCGGATCTTTTCGGTGTCACGCTCGATGGCCCGCGCATAGGCCCCGAACTCCTGCCCCAGACGCACGGGCACGGCGTCCTGCAAGTGCGTCCGCCCGCTCTTGATGATGCCATCGAACTCGGCCGACTTGGCCCGCAGCCCCGCGGCCAGCCGCGCCAGCGTCGCCAGCAGCTCGTCCAGCCGCCACAGCGCGCCGAGGCGGATGGCGGTGGGGATGGTGTCGTTCGTCGACTGGGCCATGTTGACGTGGTCGTTGGGGTTGACCGGCTTGCCCTTGGCGTCCAGCCCGAAGCCAAGCAGTTCATTGGCGCGGTTGGCGATGACCTCGTTGAGGTTCATGTTGTGGCTGGTTCCGGCCCCGGCCTGAATGGGATCGACGGCAAACTGGTCGGCCCACTGCCCGGCGATGACTTCGTCGGCGGCGGTCATGATCGCCCCGGCCATGTCGGCCCCGGTGATGGTTCGTCCGCCGGCTTCCTTGTCGTTGAATAACGCCAGGTCGCGGTTGACCTCGGCCGCGGCGCGCTTGATCATGGCCATCGACCAGACGAAGGCGGGGTAGGGGCGCAGGCCGGTGATGGGGAAGTTGTGAATGGCGCGCTGCGTTTGCGCGCCCCAATAGGCCCCAGCCGGCACGCGCACTTCGCCCAGCGAGTCCTTCTCGATGCGATAATCGGTCGTCATGTTTTCCTCCGCAAAGCAAAAAACCGGATCAACCAACCCAAGTTACAGGTCAGTCGAGCCGGTTAAGGGTCGATTCGTCGGTCGGCGGGCACACTTTCGTAGAGGCAGCTCTCAGACCTGCCTTGACAACGCCCCACTCTGTGAGGGGGCGGGTCTCGGACCTCCCCTACGAAGGAAGCCCAACTTTGTAGGGGCAGGTCTCAGACCTGCCCCTACAGAAGTTACATATTGAGCGCGTCGTAGCCAGGGCCTTCGGAGAAGAAGGCGTAGTTGGCTGGGATGTCCTCGGTCAGGTCCAACTGCTCGCCGCCGGCCAGTTGCTTGGCGTTCAGGACGGTGACGTTATGGCCGTCGATGATGCCGGAGAAGGGCACGCCGTCGGGTAGCAGCTCCTTGGTATTGGCGATCCAGACACCGGCCTTGGCCACGTAGTCGAAGGGCACTTCCTCTTCGGGGAAGATGGCCTCATACGGGCATTCGGGCACACAGGCGCCGCAGTCGATGCACGTGTCGGGGTCGATGTAGAGCCAGGGCCACTGGTCTTCGGGCTTGCCGAGAACCATGCATTCGACCGGGCACACTTCGACACAGGCGGTGTCGCGCAGGCAGAGTCGGGTAATGATGTGGGTCATGTATCTCTCCTTAGAATGGTACTCCGCCCGGTCGGACAGTCCGTCCGGCACGGGTCAAGGTTACTTTTGAGCCGCGGCGTATCGCTCGGCCACGGCGTTCCAGTTGACGACGTTCCACCAGGCGGTGATGTAGTCGGGCCGGCGGTTCTGGTAGTTGAGGTAGTAGGCGTGCTCCCAGACGTCGAGACCGAGGAGGGGCGTGTTGCCCTCCATGAGCGGCGTGTCCTGGTTGGGGGTCGAGCCGATAGCCAGCTTGCCGTCTCGGCCGACGTAGAGCCAGGCCCAGCCGGAGCCGAAGCGGGTGGTAGCGGCCTTGGCGAACTGCTCCTTGAAGGCAGTGAAACTGCCGAAGGCGTCGTCGATGGCTGCAGCCAGGTCGCCGGTCGGCGCGCCGCCGGCGTCGGGGCCCATGGTCTCCCAGAACAGGTTATGATTCGCATAGCCGCCGCCGTTGTTGCGGACGACCGTGCGGATGGCTTCGGGGATGGCATTCAGATCGCCGAGCAAGGCTTCGATGCTCTTGCCGGCCAGATCGGCGTGGCCTTCCAGCGCCGAGTTGAGGTTGTTGGTGTAGGCCGCGTGGTGCTTATCGTGGTGGATGCTCATCGTCCGGGCGTCGATGTGGGGTTCCAGAGCATCTTCAGGATAGGGAAGCGAGGGTAGTTCAAACGCCATAACTTACTCCTTAGAATCAGAGGGCAGTCGGTGGAAATGGTTTGCTACAGTGCAAACTAGGCTGATTCTAGCGCGGAGTTGGTGGTTGTCAAACGGGGTGGCGGGGCAGTAAGCAGTTGTCGGTTATCAGTTGTCAGTTGTCAGTCGAGCACTCTAAACTCGTCACTCGTCCTCGTCGCTCGTCACTCCAAACACAAATGTCCCCTCGCTCTGGAACAGCAGCGCCAGCCCCGGATTGCGGCTCAGTTCGGCCGGGTCGAGCGGGCCGCCGCGCTGCCCGGCGTAGACGTGGCTGACGCCTTGCTCGCGCAGCCAGTCGGCCGCCGCCGGATCGCTCCAGTCGTCGCGGGCCATCGCTGCCTCGTTAAACGCCCGCACCTGGGCGAACAGCGTGGCGTCATAGATGTGGTCAACCGGGGGGGTGGTCGTCGCCAGCCGCGTCAGCGGCACGATCCACGCGCCGCCATCGCTGCCGGCCCAGGTGACGCCCAGCCATTGCCAGGCGTTGACGACGACGCGGGCGTCGGCCGGCAGGTTGGCGTCCATCCACGCCAGCGCGGCCGTGTCCTGGGGCAGGGCCAGGACGGTCTGCGGGTTGAGGATGTTGGCCTGTTGGCGCGCACCGAAGAGGGCCAGCAGGCCAAGAGCGATGCCGGCCAGTAGCGAGAGCAGGCGGTGGGCGAGCAGTGGATGGCGGGTAGAAACCGAGTTTCGACGCGCTAGCCACCGCCAGCCTTCGACGGTGACGACACTGAGCAGCAGGCTCAGCGGCAGGAACAGGGTGATGTACATACTGTTTAGGTTAACGACCAGCGTCTCCGGCAACCCCAGCCGGTCACCGGCCAGCAGCAGGAACAGCACCGCCACCCAGCCCAGCAGCAGCAGGGGGAAAGCTGCCCAGCGCCGCCGGTAGAACGCGGCGACGAGCACGCTGAGGGCGGCGGCGACGGCCAGCCCCAGGTAGACCCTCTCCCAGCCGGTCGTGACGTAGCCCATAGGAAAGTCGTTGTAGCCCGGCTGCGACTGACCAATCGTTGCCAGCGGGTCGGTATCGGCCAGCAGCCCGGCGACGCGCGGCATGACCAGCAGCAACGCCAGCGCCCCGGCCAGCAGCAGGGGAACGACAGCTG
>CALLZA010000289.1 GCA_937858165.1 uncultured Ardenticatenia bacterium | reverse complement strand
GTGTTGATGTGTTTTAGAGACTTGTGTTTGATTGCGGGGTTCTCGGTTGTTATGATAGGTGGGGGTGCTGTCTGGTTCAGCAGGTTGTTGTTTTTTTTTTTTTTTGTTTGTGTTTTTTTTAATGATACGGCGACCACCGAGATCTACACTAGATCGCTCGTCGGCAGCGTCAGATGTGTATAAGAGACAGCTACGTGTGCGCGGCGACTCGATGATCGACGCCATGGTCAACGATGGCGATATCGTCATCATGCAGCCCCAATATGAGGCGCGCAACGGCGAAATGGTCGCCGTCTATCTGCGTAACGACATGAGCGCCACCTTGAAGCGCTTCTACGTCGAGGGCGACCGCGTGCGTTTGCAGCCGGCCAATCCGACGCTGAAGCCCATCTACGTGGACCCGGAAGAGGTGCAGATTCAGGGCAAGGTCTTGATGGTCTTGCGCCAGACGGAGTAAGACCGCTTCATTCAGCAATACGAGCGGTATGGCCGACGCCGTCGCTGTCGCCCGACCGCTCTTTTTTTCGACAACCGATTAGAACATACGTTCTTATGACCGAGCAGGATAACGAAATGGATGCGGAGAAGCTGTCGAAGGCTCGTTTGCACCACCAACTGGGCGTCCAGGCGCAGCAGATCAACCGCGTGCTCAGCCACCACCATGTGCCGGCCACTGTTGCCGGCGGCGTAGTGCGCTCGCGGATGATCAGCTTCGACCTGCAAACCCAACTGGCGGCCGGGCTGGAACGCATCCGCGGTCTGAAGGACGATCTCGTCAGCGCCCTGGGCGTCAGCGACGTGAGCGTCGTGCGCGAGGACGGCCAGTGGCGGCTGCGTGTCGGCCGCCCCGACGACGCCCCGGTTCCGCTGCTGCGACTTCAGGCCTCGCTACCCAACCTGCCGCCAGCCACCGCGGCCGTCGGCATGGCCGACAACGGCCAGCCCGTCTTGTTGCGCTTCGGCGCCAACCGGGTCAAACACGTTCTCATCGCCGGCGATCGTGGCGCGGGCAAGACAACCCTCCTGCGCAGCATCGCCGCCGGACTGGCCCTGACCCATCGCCAATCGGCGCTGCAACTCCTGGTGCTCGACCCGCACGGCCTGGACACCGACGAGTCCGACGCGCCCCATCCCCTGCGGCCGCTCGGCCTCTTGCCCCACATCCTGACCGACCCAACGGGAACCGTCGATGAGTGTGCCGCGATCGTCCACTTCCTGGCCGAAGAGATGGAGTATCGCCGCCGCGAACAGGTGCAATGTCCGCGCATCGTCGCCTTCATCGACCACATCATCACCCTGCTCGACGAGGCTGGCGATGCGACACGCCACGACGTGCTGCGACTCATTCAGTATGGCGCGGCCGCCGGCATTCACCTGGTCATGGCCACCGACCAGCCCGGCGCGCCCTTCCTGATGGATCGCACCCTGCGCGTCGGCGTGTCGGCGCGGCTCATCGGGCGACTGGGCGACGTTGCCGCCGAGCGCAAGGTTGCCGGCATCGCGCTGGACAACGCGCCGGTCCGTTATGGTGAGGGCGACTTCCTGGCCGTCGTCGGCGGCGCGGTGACGTACTTTCAGGCGGCGTTCATCGGCGACTACGGCCTGCACACGGGGTTGAGCCAGCGGGCCCCCGGGGCCCGGCCGCGGCTGCGGGCCGCCGCCACGAAACACCGGCCCACGGGGGGGCGGGACAGGGGGGGGACCGAGAG
>CALLZA010000288.1 GCA_937858165.1 uncultured Ardenticatenia bacterium | reverse complement strand
GTGCAGATGTCCGACGTTATCGCCTACCTTCGCCGGCGCTCCGTCGTCCGCTACGGCCGGATGGCCGGCCACGCGTCGGGGGCGGGTGGGGACTTCCTCGCCGCCCCGGTGTTGGGCCGGCGCCGCTTCGCCCGTGTCCGGTTTCACTAGTGCGGGCCCGGCCAGGAAGATCGGTCCGTTGCCGCGCACGATGACCGTCTCGTCGGCCATGGCGGGAATGTAGGCCCCGCCGGCGGTGCAAGAGCCGAGCACGGCGGCGATCTGGGTGATGCCCTGGGCCGACATGCGGGCGATGTTGTAGAAGATGCGGCCGAAGTGGTCCCGGTCGGGAAAGACGTCGGCTTGCAGGTGCAGGAACGCGCCGCCCGAATCGACGAGGTAGATCGTCGTCAGCCGGTTCTCCTCGGCGATGGTCTGGGCGCGCAGATGTTTCTTGACCGTCTCGGGGAAGTAAGTGCCGCCCTTGACGGTCGGGTCGTTGGCAATAATCATGCAATCGACGCCGGACACGCGACCGATGCCAGTGACGATGCCCGCGCCGGGCGCTTCGCCGTCGTACATCTCCCAGGCGGCCAGCGGCGACAGCTCCAGGAACGGGCTGCCGGGGTCGAGAAGGGCGTCGATGCGTTCGTGGGCCAGCAGCTTGCCGCGCAGCCGTTGCAGCTCGACGACGCGCGGCGGCCGCCCCGTGGCCGCCTGGGTCTGGCGCTCGGCCAACTGCTCGGCCAGCGTCTTGTTGGCGGCGTAGTTGGTCTTGTAGTCGGCGCTGTTGGGGTTGATGTGGCTCGTCAGTTCGGTCATGCCCACTTCCTGCCCGGCGGCCGTCTAGCCGCTCTCGTCTTTTTCATGCGGAATACGCAGTACCAGTTTGCCCATCACGTCGCCGTCGCGCAGCCGCGCCAGGGCGGTCACAGCGTCGCGCAGCGGGTAGACGGTGTCGAGGACTGGTCGCAGCCGCCCGGCGAAGACCAGCCCCATGACCGTCTCGTAATCGACGCTGGTGCCCATCGTGCTGCCGATGAGGGTCAGTTGTTTGCCGAAGAGGTAGCGATTGTCCAGTTCGAAGCGCGGGCCGCTGGAGTTGCCGACGGTCAGCAGCCGGCCGCCGCGCCGCAGGGCGCGCAGCGACTGGGCGAACGTGGCCGCGCCGACGTTGTCGACGACGACATCGACGCCGCGCCGGGCCGTCAGCCGGTGCACCTCGCGCCCCCACTCTGCTTCGGTGCGGTTGATGACCTCGTCCGCCCCCAGGGCGGTCGCCTGGGCCAGCTTGGCCGCGGAGGAGCCGACGACGAGGATCGGTCGCGCGCCAACCAGCCGGGCGATCTGGATGGCCGCGGTGTTGACCCCGCCGCCGGCGCCGACGATGAGGATGGACTCGCCCGGTAGCAGCCGACCGCGGGTGATGAGCGAGTGCCAGGCCGTGACAAAGACCAGCGACGCCGCGGCGGCCGTCTCGAATGGCACGGCGTCGGGCAGGGGGAGCAGGTTGCGCTCTGGCACGGCGGCGAACTCGGCAAAAAGGCCGTCGATGTGCTCGCCGAAGATGGCGAAGTCGTCGCACATGTTGTCGAGGCCGAGGCGCGCGAAGCGGTCGGTCGGGTCGTTGCAGCGGGTGGGGTTGACGGCCACGCGGTCACCGACGCGGAAGCGGCTGACCGCCTCGCCCACGGCCGCGACGACGCCCGCGCCGTCCGCGCCCATGATGTGGGGCCACTGTAGCCGCAGGCTGGGCCAGCCCTCCAGCACCCACAGGTCGAGCCGGTTGAGCGCCGCCGCGCGAACGGAGAGCAGCACGTCGCGCGGGCCGATGGCCGGGCGGGGCACGTCGAGCAGGCGCACCTGCTCCACGCCGCCGTGTTGCTCAAAGCCCAAGGCTCTCATGTCAGCCGTCCAGCGTTTCGTCGAGGTTGTCTTTGTAGTAGTCCAGGGCGTCGGCGTAGGCCAGGATGCCTTCGTCGCGGGTTGTCTCCAGCAGTACACTCAACAGCGTGCTGACGGCCAGGTCGGCGTCACCATTGCTGTAGTGGGCCAGGGCCAGGAAGACGCGGCCGCTGTTATTGGCGGGGAACTCATCGGCCGCCTGCTCCAGCGTCTCTACGGCTTCGTCGTGCTCGCCGGCGAGGCGCAGGCTGCTGCCGAGACAGATGAGGCACTCCTGGCGGTCGGCGCCCTCGAGGCCGGCGTCGATGGCCCGGCGATAGTAAGGAATGGCCATCTCTACCTCGCCCATGACGTCGTATGCGCCGCCGACCTCGAACAGAACGAGAGGATGATCGGGGTACTCCTCCATCAGCGCCAGCAGTTGCGCCTGGGAGCGTTCCAACTCATCCTCGCGGCGCAGTTGGCGCGCTTCCTGGATCGCTGCCAGGAGCGCCGTGTCGGTGTCGGCTGGGTCGCCGGAGTAGGGGGAGTCATCCATGATTGGCCTCGCGCGTCACGTGGCATCGTTGGGCGAACAGTGGCCGCGACGATGCCCGGTTGCTGTGGGATATGGCCGAATGATAGACCCCGCTCTGTCAACCGGCAAGCGAAACGTTGGAATTCGCCCGGCGGGCTGATACACTTCGCTATATCACCTGCCGGGAATGGGCGACCCGCACCGGTCGTATGCCCCGGGGCCATGACAGGAGCAGCGCAATGAAGTTCATTAAGCAACCCGTTGTAGCCACCCTGATCGTCGCCGGCGAGCGGGCGGCACTGCACCTTGAGGGGGGCGACGCGCCGGTTGCGTACCTGGCCTTCGCTCTGACGACCCAGGGTATCGCCGCCCAAATAATCCCGTCGGTGTTGCTGGACGACTGGGGCAAGGAGATCAAGGGGCTGGCGTTGTATGAATGGGTACGTGAACACGGGCTGCGTTTTCCGCGGGCCGAGCTGTTTGGTCTTAGCCCCGACGGCCAGCCGGCCCAATACTTCCTGCGCGATATGGAGTTATTTGCCCCGGTCGTGGCCTATGCCACTGTGAATAAGGATTTGCCGATGGAACAGTGGTCGCGGCTGACGGAGGGGCTTGTGCCGGCGCTCGATGTGATCGCGCCGGAGCCGACCGACATTCCCGACGGCTTGAGTGGGCCGTTGCGCGAGGCGCGGCTGGGCTGGTGGCGGGTTGCGCCCGGCTTCGACGCAGCGGCGTTGCTCGATCTGCCCACGTCTGTCTATCCGTGATGACCAAAATGGCATCGGCCGGCGTTGTCAAGCGCGGAACGTGGCCTCCCGTGTGGCGGGCAACCTTACGGCTGCACCTGTTGGGCGGGCTGCTGGTGGCCCTTGTGGCTCTGTCTGCGCCTGCCTCGGCCGCGCCGGCGGCGCGCACCGAAGATGGCGACGTAAGCCCAGTGCTGTCCCCCTTTTGGGAGCCGGGCATCCAGCGCCGGGCGAACCTCATCGGCACCCTGTCTGAGGCGTATGGCTTCCACCCCGACTTCATCGCTGCCGTGATCCAGCAGGAGTCACACGGCAACCGGCCGATGGCTTACCTGGGCGCGGTCGGGTTGATGGACTTGATGTCGGTCGGGTCGGCGTGGCGGCCGTCGTCGGAGGCGCTACTGCTGCCCTCGGCCAACCTGCGCTGGGGGATCACCATCCTGGCCTACGTCGTGCAGCAATCAGGGGGTGATCTGTTCACCGCGCTGGCGGCCTATAACGGCGGCTGGCAGCACGTCAACGGCCGTCTGCCGCGCGAGTATGCCGCGGCTGTTCTCGACAGCTACGCGCGGGCGCTGCTGGTGCGCGCCGGCTTGTCGCCTGACTGGGCGGCGCGCTGGACGGTGGCGGTTGACATTCGCGCCGGCAACGTTCCGGATGAGTCGCTGCTGGTGCTGGGCCAGACACCACTGGCCCCTCAGGCTGTCGTCGCCAGCCGCGCGGCGTTTGTCCGCCACACGGTCTATGCCTTTGTGGACGGAGCCGGCCACGTCTACTACGTCCGTGGCTACGTCGTGCCGGTCGGGCTGTCGGAACTGGTCGCTGTCGACCCGGGCAGCGCCGGGCCCGACACACTGGAAGCGCCGCTGCGGGCCAGGTTGGGCGAGAAGAGTGCCGGGGGCGCCGCCGGCAATCCGCGCGTGCTGCTGGCCTGCCTGGCCGGCCTGACGCGCCTGCGCGGGCAGGTGACGACGCGCTGGTATGGCCCGTCTGACTGCCCGGCCGTCGAGCGCTAGATTCGCGCCGACGCCCCGGTCGTGTTACGCTTGCCCCAATGTGCCGGTTTGATTCACGTGTACTATGACACCACTACTTACGCCCGTCTACCTCACTGAACGCCGCGCCACCGTTCAGGCGCGGCTGCCCGACGGCCGCGTGCTGGAAGGGCCGCGCGGCGCGACGTTGGAGGCGTTCATCCAGGCCGCGGCCTACCCGCCGGAGCAGCGCGTCGTTGCCGCCCTGATGAACGGCCGCTTGCGCGAACTGTGCTTTCCGCTGATGGAGGACGCCGATCTCGTGCCGGTGACGACATCGGACAATGACGGCGCGCGCATCTATCGGCGTTCGCTGAGCTTTCTGATGATCGCTGCCGCGGCCGAAGTGCTGCCGGGGCAGGTCGTCACCATCCACCACTCCATGCCCTTCGGCGGCTACTACTGCGAGCGTGGCGATGGCCAGCGGCTGACCGACGAAGAGTTGGCCAAGTTGCGCCTGCGGATGCGCCAGTTAGTCGATGCCGATCTGCCCATCGACAACATCCGTGTCCCCCTCGATGAGGCCCGCGCCTTTTTCCAGGAGCAGGGCGACCTGGAGAAGGCCGACCTCTTTGCCCGCCGCCGCAAGGACTACCTGACGCTCTACGAACTGAACGGCGTGCGCGACTACTTCCACGGCTTCATGGTGCCGCGGACCGGGTACCTCGACCTGTTTGATTTGCGCCACTATAACGAGGGCTTCATCCTGCAATTTCCGCGCCGCACCTGGCCTGGTGTCCTTCAACCGTTTGAGGACGAACCGCGGCTGGCCCAGGTGTTCCAGACCTACAAGGATTGGCTGACGATCATGGGCGTCGGCAACGTCAATTCGCTCAACCAGGCGATCACCGGCGGCCGTTCGTCGGAGGTCATCATGGCTGTCTCTTATACACATCTCCGAGCCCACGAGACCGTACTAGATCTCGTATGCCGTCTTCTGCTTGAAAAAAAAAAAAAAGACAAATAGACTGCTAAGATATATATCTCTCTGATTTATAAATCATGACCATATGAAAACTCATTAGTGTCGACAACTAGCCGACCATGATTCTAATACTATGCATATAGCTGATCA
>CALLZA010000287.1 GCA_937858165.1 uncultured Ardenticatenia bacterium | reverse complement strand
CTGTCGTATGCTGGATACGGTGGATAATTAGTTGTTTGATTTTTGTATGCTTGTTTCGTGTCTTGTTCTCCGTATCATATCTTGATGTAGTTTTTTTTTTTTTAATGATTGGGGTACCACCGAGATCTACACTAGATCGCTCGTCGGCAGCGTCAGATGTGTATAAGAGACAGGAGTTGACCCAACGGCTGAAAGGTCAACGGCAGGCGCGGCGGGCGAATGGACCGAGGAGTCGCCGGGGTGAAGAGAGTGACTAGTGGTTAGAGACTAGTGACTAGTAGCGCCGGACGGAGTGGCTTCCGTTATCAAAGCCGAGGCCTGTGAGTCAGTATTCAGCAGGTCAGTATCCAGTATTCAGTCAAACTCTTGACTGACAACTATCAACTGACAACTGATAACTTGAAAAGGGCCGACAAGAGTGAAGCCGCGTCGCGGCTTAAGCAGGGTGGCACCACGGGAGATTTGACGCTCTCGTCCTGAGACAGGGACGAGGGCGTTTTTGTTTGGCTGACCGCCGACGGCCGATCACTGACCGCCGGAATAGGGACGACGACCGACCGCCGACCGCGCAAGAGGGACGATCTCTGACGGCCGACGAGCCGCGGCTGGAGGACGATTCGGGCGACGGTCAGTGGTTGGCCGTCAGCGGTCAGTTGTGTAGGTGACTTTCATAAGGAGAAGAATGATGACCGAGCAGACAAAGTTCATCCTTGACGACAGCCGGCTGCCAAAGGCGTGGTACAACATCAATGCTGACCTGCCCACGCCGCCCGCGCCTGTGCTGCACCCCGGCACGCTGGAGCCGGTGACGCCCGACTTTCTGAGCGTCCTCTTCCCGATGGGCCTCATCATGCAGGAGATCAGCACCGAGCGCTACATCGAGATCCCGGAGCCGGTGCGCGACGTGTACCGTATGTGGCGGCCGACCCCCTTCCTGCGCGCCGTGCGACTGGAGCGGGCGCTGGACACGCCGGCCCACATCTACTTCAAGTACGAAGGCGTCAGCCCCGTGGGCAGCCACAAGCCGAACACGGCCGTGCCGCAGGCGTTCTACAACAAGCAGGAAGGCACGAAAGCCCTGACGACCGAGACGGGCGCGGGCCAGTGGGGTTCGGCGTTGGCCATGGCCTGCGACTTCTTCGGCATGGACCTGGAAGTCTACATGGTCAAGGAGTCATTCCACCAGAAGCCCTACCGGCGGGTGATCATGGAGAGCTACGGCGCGCGCGTCTTCGCCAGCCCCAGCGACAACACCCACTACGGCCGCTCCCTGCTGGCCGGCAACCCCGACGCCCCCGGCTCGCTGGGCATCGCCATCGCCGAAGCGGTCGAGGCCGCGGCATCGTCGGGCGGAGCCAAAAAATACAGCCTCGGTTCGGTGCTCAACCACGTCCTGCTGCACCAGACGGTCATCGGCCTGGAGGCGCTGGAGCAGTTCGAGATGGCCGGCGAGTACCCCGACATCCTCATCGGCTGCACCGGCGGCGGGTCGAACTTTGCCGGCTTCACCTTCCCGTTCATCCACAAGAACCTGACCGAGGGCAAGAACACGCAGATCATCGCCGTCGAGCCGTCGGCCTCGCCCAGCCTGACCAAGGGCGTCTACACCTTTGACTACGGTGACACGGCGCAGATGGCTCCCATCGTCAAGATGCACACCCTGGGCCATACCTTCATCCCGCCGGGCATCCACGCCGGCGGCCTGCGCTACCACGGCATGTCGCCGCAGGTCAGCGCTCTGGTCGATGGGGGCTACGCCGAGGCGCGCTCAGTCCGGCAGCTCGACACGTTTAAAGCGGGCCTGACCTTCCTGCGCGCCGAAGGGATCATCCCCGCGCCGGAGCCGACCCACGCCATCAAGGTTGTCATCGACGAAGCGCTCAAGTGCAAGGCCAGCGGCGAGAAGAAGGTCATCGCCTTCAACCTCTGCGGCCACGGCCACTTTGATATGGGGGCATACGACAGTTACTTGAAGGGCGAGCTGGAGGATTACGACTACCCGGCCGAGGCAGTGGAGGAAGCGCTGCATCACTTGCCACGGGTTAGTCAGTAAGCAGTATTCAGTCGTGGACTGAGCACTGAATACTGGATACTGATCACTGATTACTATGACCACCTACACCCCCACCCTCGATGCCTTCCGCGCCCTCGCGCGGGGGCCGGCCAATCTCATCCCGGTGACGCGCGAGTTCGCCGCCGACCTGGAGACGCCCGTCTCCGTCTATCTAAAGCTGATGGAGGAGCCGGGCGCGTCCTTCCTGCTGGAGTCGGTTGAAGGGGGCGAGCAGGTCGGCCGCTACTCCTTCGTCGGCGTCGGCATCCACCGGCGCATTGAACTGCATGGCGACGTTATCACCCACGCCGAAGGTAACGCGAATCTGGAGGTTCGCGCGGCGCAAGAGCGCGAACCTGGAGGTTCGCGTTCCGGCGACATTCTCGACGCGCTGCGGGCCGAACTGGGCCGCTACCGGGCGGCAGCGATGCCCGGGCTGCCGCGCCTCAGCGGCGGCGCGGTTGGCTACTTCGGCTACGATGTGGTGCGCTTCTTCGAGCGATTGCCGGATACGGCCGCGCCCGCCCTCGACCTGCCCGATGCCCTCTTCCTGCTGGTCGATACGGTCGTCGTCTTCGACCACGCCCGCCACCGCCTCATCCTGCTGGCCAATGCCCACATCGAGGAGGATGGCGACGTGGAAGCGGCCTACGTCGATGCCCTGCAACGCATCGACCGGCTGGCGGAGAAGCTGCTGCGGCCGCTGCCGGCTGTGCCCACCCGGCGCTGGGGCGCGACGCACGGCAACGGGCTGGAGCCGCAGTCGAACATGACCGTGGAGCGCTATGAGTCGATGGTGCGCCAGGCCAAGGCCCACATCGCCGCCGGCGACATCTTCCAGGTCGTGCTGAGCCAGCGCTTCAGCCGCCGCACCAGCGCCCACCCGTTCGCCGTCTACCGGGCTTTGCGGATGCTCAACCCATCGCCCTACATGTTCTACTTCAACTTCGCGCCGCTCGACTTGCAGGTCATCGGCGCGTCGCCGGAGATGCACGTGCGGCTGGAGGACGGCGTGGCCAGCGTGCGGCCCATCGCCGGCACGCGCCGCCGCGGCAGCACCCCGGCCGAAGACGTGGCGCTGGCCACCGAGCTACTGGCCGACCCCAAGGAGCGGGCCGAACACGTGATGCTGGTCGACCTGGGGCGCAACGATATTGGCCGCGTCTGCGAATATGGCTCCGTCCACGTCAGCGACCTGATGACCATCGAGCGCTACAGCCACGTGATGCACATCGTCAGCCACGTGGAAGGGCGTATCCGGCCGGGGCTGGACGCCTATGATTTGATGCGGGCCACCTTCCCGGCCGGCACGGTCAGCGGCGCGCCCAAGGTGCGGGCGATGGAGATCATCGAGGCGCTGGAGGGGCAGCGACGCGGCCTCTACGCCGGAGCGGTGGGCTACTTCAGCTACGACGGCAGCATGGACACCTGTATCGCCATCCGCACGATGATCATGCAGGGCGACCGCGTTTACGTGCAGGCCGGGGCCGGCATTGTCGCCGACAGCGACCCGGCGGCCGAGTATCAGGAGACGGTCAACAAGGCCAGCGCGCTGTTGGTGGCCGTGGCGAGGGCGGAAGAAGGAACGTTATAGGTTCCAGGTTCCAGGGGCCAGGGAAGAGCGCTCTTCCCTGGCCCCTGGAACCTGGCCCCTGGAACCTGATTTCAAGGAGCCTTACAGTGACCAAGAAACGAGTATTCAGCGGCATCCAACCCACCGGTAACACCCACCTGGGCAACTACTTGGGGGCAATCCGGCGGTGGGCGGCCGAGCAGGCGGACAAGACCAACTTCTTCTGCGTCGTCGATCTGCACAGCCTGACCGTGCCGCAAGACCCGGCGCAACTGCGTCACGAGACGCGCTCGATGGCCGCCATGCTGTTGGCCTGCGGCATTGACCCGCAGCAGAGCACCGTCTTCGTCCAGAGCCACGTGACGGCCCACGCCGAGGGGTGCTGGCTGCTCAACTGCATCACTCCGCTCGGCTGGCTGCAACGCATGACCCAGTTTAAGGACAAGTCAGCCCGCCAGGAGAGCGTGCTGACCGGCCTGCTCGACTACCCCGTGCTGATGGCCGGCGACATCCTCTTCTACGACGCCGACGAGGTGCCGGTGGGCGAAGACCAGAAGCAGCACGTCGAGCTGACCCGCGACATCGCCCAGCGCTTCAACGCTCTCTATGACACGGAGTTCTTCGTTATCCCGCAACCGGTCATCGCCAAAGTCGCCGCGCGGGTCATGGGGCTGGACGACCCGACGGTCAAGATGTCGAAGAGCCTGGCCGACAAGCGCGGCCACGCTGTGCGGCTGCTCGACAGCCCGGACGAGATCCTCTACGTCTTCAAGCGGGCCGTGACCGACTCCGGCCGGGAGATTCGCTTCGCCGACGAGCCGGAGAAGGCCGGCGTCAACAACCTGCTGAGCATCTACCAGGCGGTGACGGGCAAGGAGAAAGACGCCGTGGAGGCGGATTTCGCCACCGCGCGCGGCTACGGCGACCTGAAGGTGCGCGTGGCCGAGGTAGTCATCGAGGCGCTGCGGCCGATTCAGGCCCGCCACGCCGAGCTAATGGCCGACACCGGCGAACTGGACCAGGTGTTGGCCGAAGGCGCGGCGCGGGCACGAGAGATTTCGCAGCCGAAGGTGGACGAGATGAAGCACATCATGGGCCTGGTGGCGGCATCGGTGCATCCCACTTCAGAAAGTGGGATGCCCCTTCAGGACAGGCTTTAAAAAGGTGCGACGCACTTCGGAAAGTGCGCCGCACCAAGAGGAGCGGGACGTTCTTCTCATGGGGCAGTTAGGTTTGTCGATTACAATAGGGCGTTGGCCGTGGCATCACAGCCCGGCCGTCGATTTATAGGGGGTTAGATGAAACGATTCGCTCTATTGTTGACACTCGCCTCGGCCCTGCTAGGGCTGGCCGCCTGCGACCGGACGCCCGATGCGCCGGACGCTACGCTGCCGCCGCCGCCCACGGCGGCAACCGAGGCGCTGCTCCTGCCCTGTCTCTTATCCACATCTGACGCTGCCGACGAGCGATCTAGTGTAGATCTCGGTGGTCGCCGTCTCATTACAAAAAAACACACCTGTCTCTGGCCCTATGCACCTCATCATACCAGCTACAGCACACCTCCATCTACTTATCACACTCACTCGACAACCGTGCATCACGAGAACACGCAGCAGTC
>CALLZA010000286.1 GCA_937858165.1 uncultured Ardenticatenia bacterium | reverse complement strand
TGATGTTGTATGGTTCTGGTGATGTTATTTTGTTCATGATGTGTAGTCTGGAAGGTGATGTGTTTGGATATAGTGTAGTGTGCTCTATGTATGTTATGTTTTTTTTTTTTTCAAGCAGAAGACGGCATACGATATCTAGTACGGTCTCGTGGGCTCGGAGATGTGTATAAGAGACAGGTGTAATCTGTGAAATCTGTGGTTCCTTTCTTTATCCGCCGGCGTCGAAGTCGGGTAGGTCGCGCTCGACGTTGCGGACGGCCGGGAAGAGGTAGGCCAGCAGGCTCGTCAGGCTGCCCAGCGTCGCCGTGCCGACGAACATCAGGGCCATGCCCGCGCCCGGCCCTGTGCCCACCAGCGGCCCGAAGATGGGGGCCAGCGCGCCGCCGGCGGCCATCGCCGGCTCCAGCAGCCGGTCGGCCAGCACCCCGGCCAGTAGGTAGCCCGCTGGATTAAGCGACAGCCGCAGCATGCTGTCGGTGGCGAAGACGCGCCCCTGCACCGCCGGTGGAACCTTGGCCTGCCAGATAGCGTTGCGGCTGCCCAGCAGGATGGGAATGAAAACGGCCGACGCCGCCGCGGCGACGACCCACACGGCCACCCCTTGCCCAACGGCAAACAGGAAGTCGCCCAGCAGGAACGATAGCGCCGTGCCCAGCAGCACGCCGTGAATCTTGCGCCGCGGCCCGCCCCAGGTGGCCATGAGCAGCCCACCGGCCACCCCGGCCGCGCCCAGCGCCCCCTGCACAATGCCCAGCGCCACCTCATCGCCGCCCGTGCGGGCCAGGATCATGGCCGGCAGGACGCCGAAGTAGGTCAGGGCGGCGAAGAAGTTAACGACGGTGAAGTGCAGCGTCAGGCCGAGCAGGCCGCGCCGCCGCCGGATGTAGTCGAAACCGACGCGCATCTCGCGCCAGAAGTGCGGCGCTTCCGTCTGTTGGCCGCGGATGTCGGGCACGCGAATGACCACCAGCGTCAGTACGGCGACCACAAACGTTGTCGCGTCCACGAGCAGCACCGCATCCAGCCCCACCCAGGCCATGACGATCCCGGCCAGGAAGGGGGCCAGGATGCGCGCGCCGTCGTCGGCCATCGAGCGCAGGCCGCTGGCCCGGCCGTAAAGCTCTTTGGGCAGCAGCACCGTGCTGGCCGCGCTATAGGCCGGCCCCTGGAAGGTGTCGAGGGCGGCGGTGATGACCTCGGCGGCGTAGAGATGCCAGATGGCCAGCCCGCCGGTGAAGAACAGCCCCAGCAGTGCCGCCGTGACGACCCCCGAACCGAGATCGGCCAGCAGCATCACCTTGCGCCGATCCAGCCGGTCGACCCACACGCCGGCGACGGGACTGAGCAGCACGTAGGGCAGGAAGCCAAAGAAGCCCAGGAGGGCCACCGTCGTCACCGCGCCCGTCTGTTCGTAGGCCCAGATGAGCAACGCGAAGCGCGTCATGGCCGTGCCGACGCGCGAGACGAACTGGCCCAGCCAGATGGTCAGGAACGTGCGCACGCCGGGGTGCGCTAACATAAAGGTCGTCGCCGTCTCGTCGCCAAGTCGGCGGATTGTAGCCAGTGGCCCCCGTTGACGCTACTGGGTAATGGTTTACAATGGCAGGGATGTTCGTCCCATTGGTTGCCGGAGCGCGTCGCGGCTACAGCGCGGCGAGGCCGCGTTCCGGCGTCGCACGGTAATCCGTCACCTTGAAATGCCGGTCGCCCGACCGGCACGATGAGAAGGAAGGAGCACATGTCAAGAATGCAACTGTCAACGCGGCGGCGCGCACTAATCGTCTGGGTTGGCGCCATCGCCCTCGTCGCCCTGGTAGGGCTGTGGCTGCGGCCTGGCCCGACGGCGGCGCGGGCCGGTTCGCCGCCGCCCGACCAACCACAGTTCACCGGTATGGCCGTCCGCGAGAGCTTCCCCGTACCCGCCCTCCGCGGCCGCCCGGTGGCCCAGGCCCCGGCGGTGACCTCTGACTGGATGATCACCTTCGAAGAGGATTGGGAAGACGGCTTCGATGAGGGCGTGTGGGTCAGTATCGACCGCAATGGCGCGGCGGGCGGCGAATACAAGTGGGCCGACCGGGCGGTGGACAGCCCGCTCAACGAAGGCGCGCGTAGCGCCTGGGCCGTTGGCGGCGGCCAGAACGGCCAGGCGAAGGACCCGGCCGACGGCGGCTACCCCGGCGGCGTGGATTCGTGGCTCATCTATGGCCCGTTCAGCCTGGCGGCGGCCGGCGATGCGGAGCTTAGCTTCAACTACGCTTTTGAGGCCGACGACAACGACACCTTCAGCGTGCTCGTTTCCACCGACGGCGAGAACTGGAACGGCCAGCAGACCGACACCGGCGGCGACGGGACGTGGGCCGCGCGCAACTACGCGCTGGACGATTATGCCCGCCAGCCAAGGGTCTATCTGGCCTTCCGCTTCGCCAGCGACGCCAGCGGCGACCCCAACAAGAGCGGCGCGTGGGTCGATGACATCGTTCTGCGCGGCAACTTTGGCAGCCGGCTCTACCTGCCTCACATCCAGCTCCAGCCGACGCCGACGGCCACGGCCACGTCTACACCCGCACCCACGCCCACACCCACGGCCACTGCGCCGGCCGGCCGCTTCGAGGACAACTTCGGTAGCAACATCAACGGTTGGGAAGCGCGCCGCTCGAACAACGGCGCATCCTTCACCCTGAGTCACCGCGCCGACTCCGACGGCAACCGCCAGGGGGCGCTGGAGCTGCTGCTGGGCACCACCAACAGCTACGTCCTCGTCTCGCCGCTCGTGCCGGCCAAGCAACTGCCCTACAACATCGAGGTCGTGGCCAAGCTGAAGGACACCAAAGACCAGCACATGTACGGCGTCGTCTTTGGCGGCGACTGGAACGGAGGGCCGTGCGCTGCGCCGGGGTCGGGCAACTGTTTTACGCGCTACTATGAGTTGCGCGTTCAGTATCGCGATGTGGGTGGCAAACAGTTCCAGGAGTTGAAGCTGGTGCGCGTGGACGGCCACGATGCCAATGGCAACCCGACCAGCCAGATCATTCAGGACTGGATCAAGGGTGGCAACATCGGCCCCGATGACTGGGTAGAGATCGATATCTACGTCCAGGCCAACGGCGTCATCACGCTGTACTGGAACGGCAAGTACATTGCCGAAAAGCAGGACGCCACGTTGATCAACCAGCCGTACTTTGGTCTGCTGCTGTTGAGCCGCGAGAACGGCAACGCGCGGGTGAAGTACGATTCGATTAAGATCGACTAGGCTGACAGAAAGGAACCACAGATTACACAGATTCAAGCGGTCTTCAATCTGTGTAATCTGTGGTTCGCCTACTCTTCGCGTTCGCGCAGATGGGGGAAGAGCAACACATCGCGCAGGGCGCGGCCGTTGGTCAGCAGCAGCGCCAGCCGGTCGATCCCCATGCCGAAGCCGCCGTTAGGCGGCATGCCGTAGCGCATGGCCCGCAAGTAGTCTTCGTCAATCGGGTTGCGCTCCTCGTCGTCCTTGGCAAACGTCTCTTGCAGCGCCTCGAAGCGCCGGCGCTGTTCGAGCGGGTCGTTTAGCTCGGTGAAGGCGTTACCCATCTCCATGCCGCCGATGAAGAACTCGAAGCGCTCCACGTGCAGCGGGTCGCCGGGTACGCTCTTGGCCAATGGCGAGATGTCGCGCGGGTAGTCGAGGATGAACGTCGGCTGGATGAGGCGCGGCTCGACGAAGTCGCCCAGCAGCCCGTCGATCAACTTGCCCCACGGCGCGCCAGGCGGGGCCTCGCCGCCGATACTCCTGATGGCCGCGGCCAGCGCCGGCGCGTCGGGGTAGTCCATGTAGTCGATCTCGGCGAACTGCTTGATGGCGTCGCGCATGGTGATACGCTGCCACCGCTGGCCCAGGTCGATGGACTGGTCGCGGAAAGTGATCGTCGTTGTGCCCAATGTGGCCTGGGCGGCAGCGGCGATCATGCGCTCGGTGAACACCATCACGTCGCGATAGTCCCAGTAGGCAGCGTAGAACTCCAACTGGGTGAACTCCGGGTTGTGTTTGAAGCTGACGCCCTCGTTGCGGAAGTCGCGACCGATCTCGTACACCCGCTCATAGCCGCCGACCAGCAGTCGTTTCAAGTACAGCTCGAACGAGATGCGCAGGTAAAGCTCCTGCTTGAGCTGGTTGTGGTAGGTTGTGAACGGCCGCGCTGCCGCGCCGCCGTAGAGAGGTTGCAGGATGGGCGTCTCGACTTCCAGGAAGCCGTTGTCGTCCATGAAGCGGCGCAGGGCGCTGACCAGTCGCGCTCGCGTGCGGAAGACGTCGCGCACCTCTGGATTGACGGCCAGGTCGGCGTAGCGCTGGCGGTAGCGCTCTTCCTGGTCGGCGAAGGCGCTATAGCGCACAAGCTGCCCATCGACTTCCTGCTCCTTGGCTACCGGCAGCGGGCTGATGGCCTTGCTGAGCAGTTCCCAGGCGCGGACGTGGAGGCTGATCTCGCCGGCGCGGGTGCGGAACATCTCGCCCGTAGCCTGCACGAAGTCGCCCAGGTCGAGCAGCTTCTTGAACTGGTTGTGCCGCTCCTCACCCACGTCGTCGCGCCGCAGGAAGAGCTGCAAGCGGCCGGACTCGTCGGCCACGTCGGCGAAGACGGACTTGCCCATGTCGCGCACGCTGAGCAGCCGGCCGCAGACGGTGACGGCGACGGTCTCGCCCTCCGGCGCGGCTTCAAAGGCGGTCAGGGCGGCGGCCGTGGTGTGGCTGCGCTTGGCGCGCAAGGGGTAGGGATCAATGCCCGCCTCGCGCAGACGGGCCAGCTTCTCCAAGCGTTGCTCTTCCAGGGGGTTGGGTTGCCAACTCATATCACTCTCCAAAACAAGTCAACGCAAAGACGCAAAGACGCAAAGAAAAACGGTTCTTTGCGCCTTTGCGTCTTTGCGTTGAACTCTTCGCGTCTGGGGTTTATTCGACCCGCAACACCCGGAACTCAGTGACGCCGCGCGGCGCATTGACGCGCACGACTTCGCCCACCTTGACGCCGACAAGCACTTTGCCCAGAGGGCTTTCGCTGTCTCTTATACACATCTCCGAGCCCACGAGACCGTACTAGATCTCGTATGCCGTCTTCTGCTTGAAAAAAAAAATATAAAGATGCTTCAAATCTCTCTTCTGAATCTGCATCATAAGAAGTGATTACATAATCAGGAGCTGCTAACCACAATGAGCAGTTAAATATCATGTACTAGTATGACTACTTCTTTGAACTAGCAGGCTTAAA
>CALLZA010000285.1 GCA_937858165.1 uncultured Ardenticatenia bacterium | reverse complement strand
TGTCGATTACGTAGTGTTCATGTTGCTTCGGTTCTCTCGCGATTCTGTGTCTCTCTCGCGCTACGTTCCGCTGTTGTTCGTTGTTATGATCCGTCTACTCCATCTATCCAACCCTAGTGATCTCGTTTTTTTTTTTTAATGATACGGCGACCACCGAGATCTACACTAGATCGCTCGTCGGCAGCGTCAGATGTGTATAAGAGACAGCCCTGCCGCCGGAGAGCAGCTATGCGCCGTCTTACCCCGTGCCCTTCTGCGCCTGTGAACCGGGCGCGGCGGCCGAACCGGCCCTGTGGCTGACCGGCGTCGAACCCGGCGCGGCCCGCCCCGGCGAAGAGCTGACCCTGCTGACCAGCTGGCAGACCGGCCCGGCGCGCTTTCTCTCCCTGGCCATGTTCGTTCACCTGCTCGACGCCGCCGGCAACATCGTCGCCCAGGACGACGGCCTCGGCTACCCGCCCCACACCTGGCAGCCGGGCGACCGCTTCATCCAGCTGGCCCGCCTGCCGCTGCCGCCCGACCTGCCGCCCGGCGACTACACGCTGCAATTCGGCCTCTATGATCGGGCGACCGGCGCGCGCTGGCCGGTGCTGAACGCCGAGGGGCAGCCGGCGGGCGACCGGCTGCTGTTGTACCTACCCTAGCCGCGCGGCCACCCGGCCGACGTGGTGCCTGTCCTTCGGTACAGTCCCGCCCCCCCGGAGACTGTACCTTTTCTGTCCGCGCAGACAGTGCGCCCAACGTCCAGATCCGCTATCGTGTCCATAGGGCAAGTACTATGGAGCCGTTGCCAGGCGTGCCCAACGGCCGCTGGAGCGCGGCGCGCGAGGAGCCACCCCCTCTTGCCCAAGGACTCAGCGCCATGAAGCGTACTGTTTTGCCTCTGAACCCCGCCGGGACGGGTCTCCGCCTGGCCTTTGCCGTACTGGTTGCCCTGCTGGCCCTCGTCCCCGCGCCGGCCGATGCCTATCCGCTGTGGGAAATATCGCCTCTGGGCAATGACGTCAACGGCTCGACCGCGCTCGTCCTCGACCCGGACGGCCACCCCCACGTCGCCTATGCCGGCTACCGGTCGCTCAAGGTCGCCGAATGGAACGGCAGCGCGTGGCTCTACTCGACCGTAGCCTCGTCCTGCGTCTACGAGTCGTCCGACATTTCATTAACGCTTCGGCCGGACGGGACGCTCGCCGCGGTCAGCTACTACGACATTTGCACCGAAACCGTGCGCGTGGGGCGCGGCGTGCGCGCGCCCGACGGCACAGGCTGGGCCTGGACGATCCTCGACCTGCCCGCCTATCTCAACAATAATTACTCGAGCGTCACGGAATACCACAGCAGCGCCGTGGCCATCGACACCAGCGGCGGCATCCACGTCGTGCTGGCTGAGGACGCCAACGTCTTTTACACGGTCTACCGGACGAGCTGGTCGGCTCTGCTGGAGGTCGATGACGCGGCCCACAACGCGTTCTGGGACGACGTGTCCCTCATCGTCGACTCCACCGGCAAGTCCCACATCAGCATGGTCAACGGCATCGGCCGTCTGACCTACGCCTATCCGCGCCCGATGGTCGGCTGGGACCTGGAAGACGTCGCCACCATCGACGGCCCGGACGGCGCAGACGCCGCACTGGTCCTGACCGGCGGCAACACGGCCCTTATCGCCTTTTTCGACACGGCCGCGCGCAGCCTGAAATACGCCGAACGCACAGCGGTCAATATCTGGACGGTCAGCGAGGTAGACGCCCCGCCGGCCGGCGACACCACCGGCAACGCCGGCCAGTACGCCGCCCTGGCGCTCGATCCGTCCGGCAACCCCCACATCGCCTACAAGTACGCCTACATCGGCGACGAACCGGAAGCGGCGGTCAAACACGCCTACTGGGACGGCGCGGTCTGGCAGACCGAGTGGGTAGATGTGGGCGACTGGGGCCGCGGCGAAGGGCTCCGGGTAGACAGCAGCGGCGTCCATTTGAGCTACGTCATGCTCGACGGCGGCAACCGGCAGGCCCGCTATGCGCGGCGTACCGAAGGCAGCGGCGAACCGCCCGCCGTCCCCGACACCTTCATCGACACCATGCCGCCGCGGATGACCAACACACTCGCTGTCTTCACCTTCCACAGCGACGACCCCGCGGCCACCTTCCAGTGCCGCAACAACGTCCAGGCCTGGATGGCCTGCACCAGCCCGCACACCAGTTACGCCGCCAGCGACGACGGCGACTACACCTTCTTCGTGCGCGCCACGGCCGGTGGCCTCACTGACCTCTCCCCTGCCTTCTACACCTGGACGCGCGACTCGACCAAGCCCGACTCCTACATTATCACCGGCCCCCCCTCGCCCTCGGATAGCTCGCAGGCGACGTTCACCTTTAGCGCCACGGACGCCAGCCCGGTCACCTTCCGCTGCCGCGTCGTGCCCAAAGTCTACGTCCCCGGCGACGTCTGGCCTGACTTCCAACCCTGCATCAGCCCGGCGAGCTTTACCGGCATCGACGACGGCGACTGGGTCTTCGAGTTGATGGCCACCGACGCCGTTGGCAACGCCGAGACATACTACGACGCCGCCTTCGACTGGTGGACGATCGACCTGCCCGGCCCGGCGACGACCATAACGGCCAAGCCGCCGGCGCTGACCAACAGCCCGTCGGCCACCTTCTCTTTCACGAGCGACAACCCGGCGGCGACGTTCCAGTGCCAGATCGACAGCGGCGCCTGGGCCACCTGCGCCAGCCCGGCCAGCTTCACAGTGTCCCAGGGGAGCCACACCTTCAACGTCCGGGCCACGGCCGCCGGACAGACCGACCCCGTCCCGGCCACCTCCTCCTGGACGGTGGACACCACGCCGCCCATGGCCTACATCGACACTCACCCGCCGCTGAACGACCAGCTCGCGACGGCGACGTTCACTTTCCACAGCAACGACGCCACGGCCGCGTTCGAGTGCCGGTTGAACGGCAGCGCCTACGCCGCCTGCGCCACGCCGAAGACCTACACTGGCCTGATGTCCGGGAATTACACCTTTCAGGTCCGCGCCGTCGACCCGGCCGGCAACGCGTCGCCAACCCCGGCCAGCTACTCGTGGTACACCGCCGGGCCGCCGCAAACGAGCATCTACTACCCCAATCCGCTGCCGGCCTACACCACCAGCGCGTCTATTTCCTTCCTGGCCGCCAGCAACAAGACCGGCAGTAGCTACGAATGCCGGCTCGACGGCGGCGTGTTTGCCGCCTGCGCTGACGGCAACGGCCAGAGCTACACCGGGCTGACCCCGGGCGTCCATACGTTCGCCGTGCGCGCTACCGACAGCCTGGGCCAGACCGACCCGACGCCCGCGACCCACACCTGGACCATCGACCCCTACTGGCCAGACACTCGGCTCGATGGAACGCCGGCTAACCCGTCGAACAGCGGTTCGCCGCGCATCCTCTTCAGCAGCGGCAGCGCCGGGGCGACGTTCGAGTGCCGGCTCGATGGCGGCGCGTGGGCCGCTTGCGCCAGCCCCAAGGACTACACCGGGCTGGCCAATGGCAGCCACACCTTCGAGGCGCGGGCCACCAGCGGCGCGGGCATCATTGACCCCACGCCGGCCAGCTACACCTGGACGATCGCCCTGGCCACGGACACCACCGCGCCGGACACGACGATCACCCAACAGCCGGCCAACCCGACCAATCAGGCCCGCGCCACCTACGCCTTCACCAGCAACGACGCCTCGGCCACCTTCGAATGCTCCTTCAACGCCTCGGCCTTTGCCGCCTGCGTCAGCCCTGCCACCTACCGCGGTGTCTACGGCCGCGAGTTCCGCTTCAAAGTGCAAGCTCGCGACGACAAGGGCAACGTGGACTCTTCCCCGGCCGAATCCATCACGGTTCTCCAACTCGACCAGGAACCGGGCACCCTGGCCCTCGGCCAGTTCCACGCTTGCGCCCTGCGGCCGAACGGCAGCGTCGACTGTTGGGGCAACAACAGCAACGGCCAGGCGGCCGACCAGCCCGGCCCCTACACAGCCATCGCCGCCAACGATTCCGCCACGTGCGGCCTGCGGCCGGACGGCAGCGCCGACTGCTGGGGTCTTACCTCGCAGGGCGGCACCGACCAGGCTGGACCGTTCACGCAGATCAGCGGCGGGGCATACAGCTTCGGCGGCGTCAAGGCGGACAACAGCGTTGCCTGCTGGGGCTGGAACGCCAACGGCCAGGCGGCCAACCAGACGGGGCCGTACACGCTCGTAAGCGCCGGCACGGCCCACACCTGCGCCCTGACTTCCGCTGGGGCAATCACCTGCTGGGGCGACAACAGCAGCAGCCAGAGCAGTGCGCCGGCGGGCGAGTTCTATCGGCTGGCCTCCGGCTACATGCACAGTTGCGCCATGAAGAGCGACGGCAGCGTCGATTGTTGGGGTTATGGTGGGTATGGCCAGAACGCTGACCAGACCGGCCCCTACGTCCAGCTCACGGCCGGCAACGACCACAACTGCGGCCTCAAGGCTGACGGCAGCGTCGATTGCTGGGGCCGCAACGACTACGGCCAGGCGACCGACCAGCCCGGCCCCTTCGTCGCCCTGGCCGCGGGCGGCCACTTCACCTGCGCCCTGCGCGCCGACGGCGGTGTGGATTGCTGGGGCATTAACCCCGACGGCCGCGCCGACGACCAGGCCGGCCCCTTTGGCCCGACGGCGCTCGACGCGTTCGCGCCGGACACCCTCATCGACAGCGGCCCGGACAACCCGACCGAGGCCACCGGCGCGACCTTCACCTTCCGCGGCAACGAGTACGGCGCGACCTTCGCCTGCTCGCTCGACGGCGGGGCCTATGCCGCCTGCGCCAGCTCACAGAGCTACAGCGGCCTGGCCGTTGGCGCTCACACCTTCCGCGTGCGGGCAACCGACCTCGCGGGCAACGCCGACACCACGCCGGCCGAGCACGCCTGGACGATCAACGCCCTCACCCCACCGGAGACCACAATCGATTCCGGCCCGCCGGACCTGACCAATAGCACGTCGGCCGCGTTCACCTTCTCCAGCAGCAAGAGTGGCACGTTCCAGTGCGCCCTCGACGGCGCGGCCTATGCCGCCTGCACCTCGCCCAAGAGCCTGTCTCTTATACACATCTCCGAGCCCACGAGACCGTACTAGATCTCGTATGCCGTCTTCTGCTTGAAAACACACACATATACAAATCCTCATATCTAGTCACTACTCCCAAAAACACTCACACGAATCTATCAGTACCAGACACGAACAA
>CALLZA010000284.1 GCA_937858165.1 uncultured Ardenticatenia bacterium | reverse complement strand
CTGCTTTCCTCCTCTGATAGATGCCTTCCTTATTGTGCACATTCTCCGCCACATGCGCTGGCTTCTTTTTTTTTTTTGTTTGTTTTTTTGTTTAATGATACGGCGACCACCGAGATCTACACTAGATCGCTCGTCGGCAGCGTCAGATGTGTATAAGAGACAGGGCGCGGCTGGCCGATGATCCGGCCCTGCGGCGGCAGATGGGCGCGGCGGGGCGCGAACGGGTGAAGACCTGCTTTCGGGCGGAGGCGCAGATTGCCGCTTTTGACCGCTTTTTTCGCGAATTGGCGCAGGGCGGGGTGGGGCGGCTAGACAACCCACCCTACGACGGGCGAGTGGCCGGTTTGAGCTATGGAGACGACCATGCGCGTTGATCTCATCTGCCTGAGTGATGGACAACCGGCCCCTGACTGGCCACTGGGCGAGACGCGCCTTGTCAGCGCCACGGTATCTGCCGTCGCGTCGGCTGTCGCGGCCACTCTCGACTCCCCGGCTCCCCTGCCCCCCGGCTCCCCTGCCCGCCCGACCGCCCTCCTTTTCTGGGATGCCGCCCTCGGCGCGCCCAACCCCGATCGGGTGGTCGCCTTGCTGTCCGGGCCGGGCGACGTCTGGCACGGCGGACTGCGGCTGGGCATGGGCGGCTTGCCGTGCGTCATCGACTTCGTTGATCCGGTGTGGCGCTTCAACCGCGACCCGCAGCCGGATGCCCCGGCCGTGTCGTGGCGGCTGTCGCTGCGGGCCTGTCTGGCGCGGGCCGAGGTGGTGCGGCAGTTGGGTGGCCCCGACCCGGACTTCGAGACGTTGACCGGCGCGGCGCTGGAGTTGGGCCACCGCTGGATTGGGCGCGGGGCGATGATGCGCCATGTGCCCTATCTCCTGCCAGATACGATGGTAGGGGCGGGCCTTAGACCCGCCCCTACAACAGAACTCACGTTGGCCGACGAACTCCGCTTCGCCCGCCGGCGCTACGGCCGCGTCTGGACGGCGTGGGCCGCCTCGCGGGCCGTCCGCCACGGCGCGTCGCCGGTCGCGACGCTCAATGCCTGGCGCGCGGCCACGCCACCCGCCGCCGGCCACGCGCTACTCGCCCCGCTCCATAACCCGGACGACATTAGCCACGGGCCACGCGCCGCCCGCCCCTCGTCACTTCTCCCGACGGTCACTGTCCTCATTCCGACGCTCGACCGCTACCCGCACTTGTTCGTTCTGCTCGATCACCTGCGGGCACAGAGTGTGCCGCCGCTGGAAATCATCGTCGTTGACCAGACCGCGGCCGAGGAACGGGACACCACGTGGCCGGCACGCTTCGCCGACCTGCCGCTGCGCGTCATTCAGCGCGACACGGCCGGCCAGTGCTCGTCGCGCAACGCCGGACTGGCCGTGGCCCGTGGCGACGTCGTCCTGTTCCTCGATGACGACGACGAAGTACCGCCCGACCTTATCGCCCGCCACCTGGCCTACCTGGCCCGCTTCGGCGTCGATGCCTCGTGCGGCGTGGCCGAGGAGTTGGGCGCGGGGGCGCTGCCGGCCGCTTTCGGGCTGGTGCGCGATAGTGACGTCTTTCCGACGAACAATGCCATGCTGCGACGGGCGGCGCTGGCCGACGCCGGGCTGTTCGACCTGGCCTATGAGCGCGGCGAACGGGCTGACGGCGACCTGGGCATGCGCCTCTATCTGGCCGGCCGCACGCTGGGGCTGAACCCCGGCGCGTCGGTGCTCCACCTGCACGCCCCGCGCGGCGGGTTGCGGCAGCACCGGGCGCGCGTCGTCACCCGCGGCGGCAGCCGCGGCAGCCTGACCGGCCGCCACCTGCTGGCCCCGACCGAGGGGTACTACTGGAGCCGTTACTTTTCGCCGCGCCAGGCGCACGAAGCGCTGCTCATCCGCACCGTGAGCAGCCTGCGCGGCGACGGCCGCCGGGCGCGTCGCCTGCTGCGCGCCGCGCTGATGCTGCTGGCGCTGCCCGACACCTGGCGACAGAACCGCGCCCGGTTGGCCCAGGGGCGGGCCATGCTTGACCGCTTTCCATCCATCCCGGCCTATGAATCGGCGGCCGAAGAGGAGTTGATTTCCACATGATGCTGATGCCCCAATCGACCGATCCCACCCTGGCGGCGAAAGCGAGCACGCTGCCCGAAAACTCGGCCCGGCAACTGGCCGGTTCCTATAGCCTGCGGGTCATCATCTTCCTGCTGGCCCACCTGCCGCTGGCGCTGGCCATGGAGTCGTTATGGCCGCTGGCCACGGCCCACGCCGTGCTGGTAACGTTGGCCGGTGTCCGTTGGGCGCTGCTCGGCCGTTCGCGCCTGGTCATCTACACCCTGGCCTACATCGCCGCCAGCGAAGTGTTGTGGCGCATGGCCGAGGCGCGTGTGTTCTGGGAGTATGGCAAGTACGCCCTGGGGCTGGTGGCCCTCGTGGCCCTGGTGTCGGAGTGGCGGCGCAGCGGCGGGCGGCTGCGGGCGTTCGAGCCGTTGATGCTCATGGCCGCCCTGTTGCCGGCCGTGGCCCTGGCTTTGCTCGATCTCAGTTTCGACGAGGCGTTCGACCAGATCAGCTTCAATCTGTCGGCCTATCTGGCGCTGGCTTTGGCGGCGCTCTACTTGTGGGGCAGACCGGTGGGACGCCGCACGGCCGGCGGGCTGCTGCTGGCGCTGCTGGCGCCCATCAGCGGCGTCCTCTTCCTGGCCAGCTATAGCACCATCACCCAGATCGGCGTCGACTCCTTCTCCGGGGCTTCCAGCTGGATTCGCAGTGGTGACTTCGGGGCCAACCAGGTCTCCAACGTCCTTAGCCTGGGCGCGCTGGCCGGCTTCATCTTGCTCGTGTTGTTGCCGCGGGCGCGGGCGGCGCGGCTGCTCATCGCCCTGCTGACAGTGGGCATGATTGTGCAGAGCATTTTGACCTTTTCGCGGGGCGGCCTCTATAGCCTGATTGTGGCCGGGCTGGCGCTGGGCATGCACCTCTGGCGCGCGCCCGGCGCGCGCGGTCGTTTCCTGGTGCTCCTGGCTCTGTTCACGGCCCTCGTCTTCGGCGGCATCTACCCCTGGCTCGATGACCTCTCCACCGGCGCGGTGACGGCCCGCTTCCAGGACCTGGACACGACCGGTCGCCTGGAGTTGGCCCAGGCCGACCTGCTGGCGTTCGAGGAAAACCGGCTACTGGGCACAGGTGTGGGCGGGTCGATGCCCTACCATGAGTACCTGTTAGGCGACTCCATCGGCACCCACACCGAGTACACCCGGCTGTTGGCCGAACACGGGCTGTTTGGCGTGTTGATCATTGCCCTGATGGGCTGGATGTTGCTGAAACGCTATGTACGCACCCAGCCGGGGCTGGCGCGGGGCATCTCGGCCGCCATGGCCGTCTGGTCACTGTCGATTATGGCCCACAGCGCCACGCGCATTGTCGCTATCTCCCTGGCCTTCGCGCTGGCGCTTGTCGATTGGCAAGTGGACGCCGAAGAGCCGCCGGCCGCGCCGCGCGAAGTCGCGCCCCGCGTCGGTATGCAGCGCGTCGGTTTGCAACGGACGAAGCGGCGATGAGTGCTACTGCCACTGACACGCCGCGCCTGCTGCTGTTGAGCAGCGAATTCCCGCCCGGGCCGGGCGGCATCGGCACCCACGCCTACCAGTTGGCGCGCCAACTGACGGCGCGCGGCTGGGCCGTGACGGTTGTCACGGCGCAGGAGTATGCGCCGGCGGCGGCGCGCGCGGCGTTCAATAGTCGCCAGCCGTTCGCCGTCGTGCCGCTGCCGGGGCGCGCTGGTGGGCACGCGACGACTATCGCGGCCCGACTGCGCGCCATCGGCCAGGCCATGCGCGCCGCGCGGCCCGACCTGCTGTTGGCGACCGGCCGGCGGGCGCTGTGGTTGGCGGCGGTCCTCGGCCCGATCTGCCGCCTGCCCGTCGTCGCCGTCGGCCACGGCAGCGAGTTTCACAGCGATTCGGCCGTGGCCCGGGCGATGACCGGACGGGCCATCGCCGGAGCGGCGGCCGTCGTCGCCGTCAGCGACTACACCGCCGGGCTGGTCCGCGCCGCCGGCCGACCGCGCCGGCTGCTGGTCATCCCCAACGCCGCCGACGGCGACCGCTTTGGGCCAACCTCTGCTCCCCTGCTCTCCCGCTCCCCGGCCCTATTGCCCCTACCCGGTGCGCCGGTCCTGCTCACCGTCGGCCGCGTCGGCGACCGCAAGGCGCAAGACGTGGTCATCCGTGCCCTGCCGCGCGTCCTGGCCGTCCATCCCGACGTGGTCTACGTCATGGCCGGGATTCCGGAGAAGCAAGCGGCGTTTACGGCGCTGGCCGAGGAACTGGGCGTGGCCCATGCCGTGCGCTTCACCGGCGCGGTCGATGACGACGACCTGCCGGCGCTCTACAACCGGGCCGACCTGTTTGTTCTGGTCAGCCGGCGGACGGCCGGCGGCGACGTGGAGGGGTATGGCATCGTCGTGCAGGAGGCGGCGCTGTGTGGCGTGCCGGCCGTCGTCAGCCGCGGCTGCGGCCTGACAGAGGCCATCCGCGAGGGGGAGACGGGCGTCAGCGTGCCGCCCGACGACCCGGAAGCGACGGCCGCGGCCATCGTCGCCCTGCTGGACGACGGCGACGCCCGCGCCCGCATGGGGCGCCGCGCCCGCGAACTGGCCGCCCGCGCCACCTGGGCCGACCGCGTCGCCGACTACGACCGCCTCTTCCGCGAGGTTCTGACCGCCGCCGGCCGACTCATGCCCGACGCCGCCGTCTCTGAACTCGTCACTCGTCACTCGTAACTCGTCACTCGAAATGCGCCTACTCATTGTCTCCCACACCCCGCACTACCGCGCCGCCGGCCAACTCGTCGGTTGGGGGCCGACCGTGCGCGAACTTGACCATCTGGCGGAGTTGTTCGCGGAGGTCGTCCACGTCGCGCCCGTCTATGACGGCCAGGCGCCGGGCAGCGCTCTGGCCTATACCTCGTCGCGCGTCCGGCTGCGCCCGGTGAACCCTGTCTCTTATACACATCTCCGAGCCCACGAGACCGTACTAGATCTCGTATGCCGTCTTCTGCTTGAAAAAAACAATACTACAAACGCGCTTCACTATCTCTGCGTGCTTCGTCAACAATTCAGAAATACGATAGAAGATTCTCACCGTACAAAGCAGCTGTACTAAAGCAGCATACTTGTAAAGGTATCGTTGTGTGCTCGACAGCACGCGCACTTCTGTGCGATTCGTGACTCTGACACCACTGATGTCTTAGACTAC
>CALLZA010000283.1 GCA_937858165.1 uncultured Ardenticatenia bacterium | reverse complement strand
TTCTCTGTGACGCTTACGCAGTCGCATTCGCTCTCGTGTGTTATTTGGAGTTAATGTGTAGAGTTGACGACGATGATTAGTCTTGATGCATTTGTGTTCGTGAGATCTACTCCGTGCATATGCTACTTGAGCTCTTGTGTTGCATGCTCTATGTACGTTTGATCTCGAATCCTTTTTTTTTTTTAATGATACGGCGACCACCGAGATCTACACTAGATCGCTCGTCGGCAGCGTCAGATGTGTATAAGAGACAGGCCCAGGCCCCGGCGGCTGGTATCCGGAGCAGCGGCTGGCGTTGTGGCAGGCCGTCTACGCCTTCACCGGCGCGGCGGCCCGCACCAGCGGCCAGGAAAGAAGCCAGGGAAGCATTGCACCAGGCAAGCTGGCCGACCTGACCATCTTCGACCGCGACCTGTTCGCTGTACCGGCTGAGGAACTATTGGAGACAAAGATTGCCGCGACTATTGTAGATGGCGTCTTCCGCCACCGCACGTTGTAGGCCAGGGCCAGGAAAGAAAGAAACCACAGATTACGCAGATGGCACAGGTTTTCTTCCGGAAATCCGTGCCATCTGCGTAATCTGTGGTTTTCGCTTCTTAAAGAACGCCGCGCTTGGTCTCTTTTACGAGATGATCGACCACCGCCCGCAACGCCTCATCCTGGTTGGCGTCGCCGCCGTGTTCGCGGTAGACGCGCAACTGCTTGTCGGCGCTCGTCCCCTCGCGCAGGATGGTGTGGGCGTGGGCCACTTCCTGCCGGCAATCGAGTTCATCGACTACGTCATCGACCAACTCCAGCAGTTCGCCCATCAGGTGGGGAAAGGGCACCGACTGCTGGATGCCAAAGTCGATTAGCTCACCATCAACGCCGTAGCGCACGGCACGCCACTTGTTTTCGGTGATGTGGACGTGGCGATACTGCCGCCAGGACATGTTCTGCCGCCGCAACTTGAGCAGCTTGGCGCAGATCGCCTGGAACAGCGCCGCGATGCAGATGCAGTCGTCCACATTCGTGCAGATGTCGGCGATGCGAAACTCGAGCGTGGGGAAGATGGGGTGCGGCCGAATGTCCCACCAGATCTTGGCCCGTTTGTCCAGCTTGCCGAACGCGCCGACGCGCTCCAGCATCGTCTCGTAGTTCTTGTAGTCGGCCCAGGAGATGAAGGAGTGGGGGATGCCCGTGCGCGGCAGCGACTGGAAGACGACACTGCGGTAGGACTTCAGCCCCGTGTTCTGCCCGCGCCAGAAGGGGGAGCTGGTAGAAAGGGCCAGCAGGTGAGGGATGAAGTAGCGCGCCTGGTTCATGATGTTGATCAGGATTTCGCGCGACTCCGGGTCATCGCCAAAGCCGACGTGGACGTGCATGCCGAAGATGAGCAACTGGCGGGCCACGCCCTGCATGTCGTCCAGCAACTCCTTGTAGCGCGTGCCCTCGGTGATGATCTGGTCTTCCCAGCGGGCGAATGGGTGCGTGGAGGCGGCGGCGATCATCAGCCCGTTCTCGTCGGCCAGCTCCAGCACGTCGCGCCGCAACCGGACAATCTCCGCCCGCGCCTCTTTGATGTTGTGACAGATGTGGCTGCCGACTTCCACTTGCGACTGCATCAGTTCCGGCTTCAGATCGAGCTTCTTGGCCCGCGTCTGATCCTGGGTCAACAGCTCACTGATATACGTTCGCAAGTCGAGCGTCTTTGGATCGATGATCTGATACTCTTCCTCGATGCCGAGGGTCAAGGGTTGCGTCGGGACGGCCATGTTCTTCCTCCGGTTAGGCTACTGGGGGAGGATTATAACACGCCTACACCGTAGCACAGGATTATTCCTGTCCTGCAATTGCGGGCAGGAATAATCCTGCCCTACAGGCGGCGCAGGTATTCAACGAGCAGACGCACGCCGAAGCCCGTTCCGCCGACCGGGGCGTAGTCACCCGGCTTCTCGGCCAGGGCCACACCGGCGATATCGAGGTGGGCCCACGGGTAGCTGGTGAACTCGCGCAGGAAGACGGCCGACGTGCCCACCCCGCCAAAGCGCCCGCCGGTGTTCTTCATGTCGGCCACTTCGGAGTTGATGCTGCGGCGATAGTCGTCGTAGAGCGGCAGCGGCCACAGGCGCTCGTAGGTGGCGTCAGCCGCCGCCAACAGGCTATCGCGCAGCCCGTCGTCGTTGCAGAAGATGCCCGCGGCCACGCCCGACCCCAGGGCGACGACACACGCTCCGGTCAGCGTCGCCAGATCGATGACCGCCGCCGGCTCGTACTGCGCGGCGTAGACCAGCGCGTCGGCCAGCACCATGCGCCCCTCGGCGTCGGTGCTGATGATCTCGATCGTCTTGCCGTTGCTGGCGGTAATGACGTCGGCCGGGCGATAGGCGGCGGCGTCGGGCATGTTCTCCGTGCAGGGTGTGATGCCGATAACACGCAGCGGCAGATTGAGCCGGCCGATCGCGTCCATTGCCCCCAGCACGGCCGCGGCACCGCCCATGTCGGACTTCATCTCCCACATCCGGTCGCCCGGCTTCAGCGAGATGCCGCCGGTGTCGAAGGTGATCCCTTTGCCGACCAGGACGATAGCCGGCAGGTCGCTCCGTTCGGCATTGTGCTCCAGAACGATGAACGCCGGCGGTTCGCCCGCCCCCTGAGCCACGGCCAGGAACGCACCCATGTGGCGCTCGGCGGCCCAGGCGCGGTCGCCGACAGTGACGGCCAGCCCGCGAGCGGCGGCGATCTCACGCGCTTGTTCAGCCAGTCGCGTCGGCGTAGCGACGTTGGGCGGCATGTTGACCAGGTCGCGAGCCAGGGCCACGCCGCCGGCTACGGCCTCGCCCAGCGACGCCCCCTGCCGGATAGCGTCCAGCCGCCCGGCGTCATACTCGACGATGGTCAACGAAGCGATCTCGTTGGCCGCCTCGCGCTGTTTCTGCGCCGCGAAGCGGTAGGTCGCCAGAAGGGCACCCTCGACCGTGGCCTGGGCCGCGGTCGCCGGGTCGAGCCCGCCGATGCCCGCGCCGTGGACGATGGTCGCCACGTGTTGGGCGTTCAGGTCGCGCGCCCGCTTGATGCTGTCTCTTATACACATCTCCGAGCCCACGAGACCGTACTCGATCTCGTATGCCGTCTTCTGCTTTAAAAAAACACAA
>CALLZA010000282.1 GCA_937858165.1 uncultured Ardenticatenia bacterium | reverse complement strand
TGTAGTCTGTGTCTTGTTTATTGTTTTGTGAGTTGTCAGTAGCTTGTTGCATGTGTCTTTGGTTTCGTGATGGTTTTTTTTTTCAAGCAGAAGACGGCATACGATATCTAGTACGGTCTCGTGGGCTCGGAGATGTGTATAAGAGACAGGTCTTCGGCACTGTACTGCTCACCAATGCGCTTGAGGTTGCCGACTTCGCGCAGGATCAGATCGATGCTTTTGAGGACGTGTTGGCCGGGTTCTGTGACGCGCTTGAGGCGTTTTCCATGACGGGCAAAAATCTCGATGCCCAGTTCCTCTTCCAGTTCGATGATGGCTTTGGAGACGCCTGGCTGCGACGTGTGCAGCGCTTTGGCGGCCTCGGTCAGGGTCTGGGCGAAGGTGAACTGGGTGTCGAAGTGACCACCGACGAGCGTCGGTTCGTTTTCCCGGGCTGGGAGCTGGCGTGCGTACGCGACCCACTCGTCGATGAGCACGATTGACGGCCCGGCAAGGCGGAAGAGCTCGATCAGCTTGTTCCCCGGGTTCGAGCCGGACAAGTCCTCGGCCTCGACCAATCGGTAGCCCTCGACACCGGCAAGCTGGTGTGCGATCTCACCCCACAACGTGTGCACCTTCGTGCCATCCGGCTTCACGGAGGGCGAGGCAGGCGACACCCACTGCCCAACGATCACCGCCCGCTTGATCGAAGCTGGCAACGAGAGGCTCTGCTCTGCGAACAGTTCACCCACGCCGGGCAGATCAGCCGCCTTCTTGCCAGACGCGAGGTGGTACAGCGCGATCATCGAGTGGGTCTTGCCGCCACCGAAGTTGGTCTGCAGATCGATGACCGGATCGCCGCCATCACCGCTGAGCCGGCGCGCTGCACCGGTCAGCAACTCGCGAAGACCGTTCGTCAGATAGGTCCGGCCGAAGAACGCGACGGTCCCAACGGTCTGGCCGTTGATCTGCGCGGTGACGGGGTGGGGATGGGCGTCGGAGTGGGGGTTGGGCCGAGAACGATCACGGGAACCAGCGAACGGTTGTCGCCCTGGGCGGCGACGATCAATGCCACCACGGCCAGGGCCAGCAAGACGGCCGACAGGGCGATTGCGCGCCTCTTGTGTCTGCTCATGGGCAGTATTGTGCCACAAGCGGCCGATTCGTCCTAGGATGTAGCGCGGGTTGCTTTACCCGCGTCTTCAGCGCGCGGGTAAAGCAACCCGCGCTACATCCTATTGCCCCTTCTTCCCCCGCTCTCTATACTCAAGCCAATACCACAAAGAGAGGCACACCCCATGACAAAACTGTACGACATCAGCCGCGCCATGCACGCCAAGATGGCCGTCTGGCCCGGCGACCCGGCTTTTGAATTGAACCGCACCGGCCGCATTGCCGACGGCCTGGCCGTCAACGTCAGCTCGCTGGCCATGAGCGCCCACACCGGAACCCACGTCGACGCTCCCTACCACTTCGAGGACGACGCCATCACTCTGGACAAGGTCGATCTGTCGGTCTACTGGGGGCCGGCGCAGGTCGTCACGGTCAACAAAACCGCCGGTCCGCTGACGCCCGACGACTTCGCCGGCTATGACCTCGGCCGCGCCCCGCGCCTGCTTGTCCACTCGCCCAACAGCGAAGCCGACCCCAACGTCTTCCCCAGCGGCTTCGTCCACCCCAGCCCGGAACTGGCCGACTATCTGGGTCAGCACGGTATCGTCCTTTACGGGGCCGACGCGCCGTCGATGGACCCCCAGGACAGCAAGGACCTGGCCGGCCACCACGCCCTGCAACGCAACAACATCCTCATCCTGGAGGGGCTGGATTTGAGCGGCGTGCCCGACGGCGTCTACGAACTGGCCGCCTTGCCGCTGAAACTCATCGACGGCGACGGCAGCCCCGTGCGCGCCGTGCTGCGGACGCTGGAGTAGACCGTGGCTGACTGGCCCACCACGCTCGAAGAAGCCCGTGCCCTGGACGCGACCGACCCGCTGAGCGCCTTCCGCGAGCGCTTCGTCATCGCCGATCCGGAGTTGATCTACCTGGACGGCAACTCGCTCGGCCGTCTGCCGCGGGCCACAGGCGAGCGGTTGGCGACGGTCGTCGAGTACGAGTGGGGCGAGCGCCTGGTGCGTGGCTGGGGCGAGGGCTGGTTCGACGCCCCCCAGCGCATCGGCGGCAAGCTGGCCGGGCTGTTGGGCGCGGCGGCCGACGAGGTAGTGCTGGCCGATTCGACCTCGGTCAACCTGTTCAAGCTGGCGCTGGCTGGGCTGCTGGCCCGGCCCGACCGTCGCGTCATCGTCACCGATGACCTCAACTTTCCGTCCGACCTCTACGTGATGGAAAGCGCGGCGCGGTTGGCCGGCGGTTCGGTGCGCGTCGTGCCCTCGGCCGACGGCATCCACGGCCCGGTCGAGGCGCTGCTGGCGGCGCTCGATGGCGACACCGCCCTGCTCAGCCTCTCCCACACCGTCTTCAAGAGCGGCTACACCTACGACATGGCCGCCCTGACCGCTGCCGCCCATCGCGCCGGGGCGCTGGCCCTGTGGGATTTGAGCCACTCGGCCGGGGCCGTCGCCGTTGACCTGAACGGCGCGGTGGCCGATCTGGCCGTGGGCTGCACCTATAAGTACCTCAATGGCGGCCCCGGCGCGCCGGCGTTCCTTTACGTCCGTCGTGACTTGCAGGACCAACTCGCCAACCCCATCAGCGGCTGGATCGGCCGCCGCGACCCGTTCGACTTCGCCCTGGACTACGCCCCCGCGCCGGGCATCGGCCGCTTCCTGACCGGCACGCCGCCCATCCTGTCGCTGTCGGCCGTCGAGCCGGGCGTCGAACTGCTGCTGGAGGCGGGGATGGAACGGCTGCGGGCGCGCTCGGTGCGCCTCAGTGAGTACCTGATCGTCCGCTGGGAGGAGCGGCTGGCCCCGCTCGGCTTTCGCCTCAACTCACCGCGCCACCCGGCCCGGCGCGGCTCCCACGTCTCGCTGGGCCTGTCTCTTATACACATCTCCGAGCCCACGAGACCGTACTAGATCTCGTATGCCGTCTTCTGCTTGAAAAAAAAAAAACAAAAAAAACATACAACTATTGCAGTCCAGTATAAACATCGAAGGTAGCGATGAAGAGGACTCACGCAACGTCACCACGGAA
>CALLZA010000281.1 GCA_937858165.1 uncultured Ardenticatenia bacterium | reverse complement strand
CCATCGTACCCCCCTCTATCGGTTTTTGCGTCCCACATACCCCCTGTCGCCCGCGGAGGAGGGACGCGCCTCGACTGAGACCAAACCGCGCCAGCGTCCACGTCACAAGTACTGCGGTGAACATGCTGATGAAGACGCCAAGCGCCAGCGTGACGGCGAATCCCTCGACGGCGCTGGCACCGAAGTTGCGGCCGAACGTCCACAGGATCAGGCAGATGACCAGCGTCGCCACATTTGAATCGCGGATGGAGTTCCACGCCCGCGAGAAACCGGTCTCGATGGCGTCCTCCAGATGCGCCCCCTTGCGCATCTCCTCCTTGATCCGCTCGAACACCAGCACGTTGGCATCGACGGCCATGCCGGTAGAGAGCAGGAAGCCGGTGATGGCCGGCAGCGTCAACGTTACGCCCACCGCCCGGAAGATGGCAAAACTCAACAGCACGTAGATGATCAGGGCCACATCCGCCAGCACGCCCGGCAGGCGATAGTAGATGAGCATGAACAGCAGCACGACGATAACGCCGATAATGCCGGCGCGGATACTGGCCTCGATCGACTGTTCGCCCAGTGTCGCCCCTACCTGGCGCGTGCTCTCGATGCGCAGCGGTACGGGCAGGCTGCCGAACTTGAGTTGCGTCGCCAGCCGTTGCGCCTCCTCCAGCGTGAAGTTGCCGGTGATGACACCGCTCTCGTCGATGGCGGCGTTGATCTGGGGGCTGGAGACGACCTGCTTATCGAGCACGATCGTCAGAAAGCGCCCCTGGTTGGCGGCAGTGTGGGCGCCGAAGACTTCGCCCCCCTCCTCGGTCAAAGTGAACGTGACGAAGTACTGCCCCAGTTGATCGGTGTCCACGCCCGCCTCGCGCAGGCCGGCCCCGGTCAGGATGGTGTTGAAGGTCGGCGGCTCGAAGGTGGCGCCGCCGTTGCTGCCCTCTACTTCACAGCGCGACGGCTGCCCCTCGTTCAGGTCGGTACGGATGCACACCCCGGCCGGGAGCGACTGATCGCCGGTGTCGACGAACTCAAGCAGCGCCGTCTCCTGGATGAGTGACAGCGCCTCCTGGGGGTCCTCAATGCCCGGCAACTCGATCAGGATGCGCCGCGCCCCCTCGACCTGCACCCGCGGCTCGGTTACACCGATGGCGTTCACGCGACGGTCAATGATCTGGCGCGCCGTGTCCATGGCCTCGGCCGTCACCTCCACGTCATCGGCCACGTCGGCTTCTAACAACACCTGCAAACCGCCCTGCAGGTCAAGCCCCAAGCGAATGGGGAAGCGAGGATTGGTGACCACCCATACAGCCGCGGCCACAATCAGTACGATTACGAAAGACCAAACAATGTCGCTGCGTCGTCCCATAACTCTCTCACTACTGTCAAAATGCTCTTGGTGGGGCAAACAGGAGGATTATAACCAACTGCGCGGCCGCTGTCGCCCAACTGTGCGCCTACGCTACAACTACGCCCATTTTTAACAGCCGGTTCACGCCGGCGGCGTGCATCCTATGGTACAAACTAAGTCAGAAGTACCAGATAAGTGTAGGACGTTGCCAACGGGTATGGGGCGCTCAGGAGGAAGTCTATTGTCGAATGTACCGGTTCGTTACACCCCCTCAAGGTGATACCAAACAAGAGTTGTAAAGCAAACAAAGGAGACTTCAAACGATGAAAAAGTCGAAACTGGCCATTATGTTCGGTGTGCTGCTGGCGCTGGTCCTCAGCGCTGGCGCGTTCGCCGAGCTGGTCGTCACCTACACGACCAGCGAAGATATGTGGAGTGAGTACACCATCGAGGACACGCCGGAGCGCATCGCCGCGGCCGAAGCCAATAGCCTGATCAACAACGGCGCGTTCACTCAATGGGAAGACGCGCCCGTGGTGGTCGGCAACGCGGCCAATTGGACGGCCACGCTCGGCCCGGCCGACCCGTGGGTCTTCTGGCGTGATACCACCGCCGGCTGGACGGCGGGACGGCTGCACGAGGTCGATCTGGCCCTGCCGGCCAACCCTGAAGGCATCAACAATGCCATGGGCTGGTTCATCCAGCACTCCGGGGCCAAGGAAGGCGGCTACTACGCCGGCGCGGTGCAACAGTTGACCCGCATTCCGGTCGAGGGCCTCTACTACGTCAGCATCAGCGTGACGGCGTTCGAAGACGGCAAGACCGGCCCCTACAACAGCATGGCCTGGTACTCTATCAGTGATTCGCCCACCGCCGCCGGCGTCACCGACTGGCGTGAGCTGTACCCGGATCAGTTCGTCTGTGACAACCAGGCCGCCGTCTGCAACTACGTCGGCCGCGACGAGACGGTCACCATTAAGCCCGGCCAGTACTTCCACGTCATGGTCGGCCGCAAGTTCCCCGAGTTCTTCGGCTGGACGATGTTCGTCATCGACGACATCAGCATCGTCGCCGCCAACGGCACGCCCAACACGGCCAACGGCTTCTACAACTGGTGCAATGGCCGGCCTGAGGACTTCAAGGTCCACGACGACGAGATCTGCAACAACCTGACCGAGATCCATTGGGACCCGACTCAGGTGCGTTAAGGTCTGCGAGGTTCGCGGTCACTTCTCCGTAGCGGTAACCCCTTCGTATTGGTAGTCTCTGTATCGGTAGAGTGGGCCGGCGCGACCGCGGCGCCGGCCCACTTAATTCTCGCCCGATTGTCCGCCGCGCCCGCCGCGCGGCCCGATCGAACGAGCGCAGCAGGGAAGTCTATGTCATTCGCACGCATCGCAGCAGTCGCCAGGCGGCGCGGCCGAACGGCGGCCACCTTCCTTCTTTCCGTCGTGATTCTGGTCGCGGCCGGGGGTTGCACGCGCGACGAAGTCGGCGCGGCCATTGCCACGCTGGCCGTCGATATGCGGGCCACGCTGGAGCCGTGGGGGGCAACGGCCGCCGCCAACATCGCCGCAACCAGCGTCATGACGACCGACGTTGCCACCATCGAAGCCGTTGTTGTCGCACCCACCAGCTTGATCGCCACTTTGCCCTCATCGCCAGACGACAGCCCACCGACCGTCGTCTTCCCGCTCGAAGTGGCCACAGATGAAGCTACCACGGCCGCGCCAACCGTCGCCGCGCCGTCGCCGACCTGTCTCTTATACACATCTGACGCTGCCGACGAGCGATCTAGTGTAGATCTCGGTGGTCGCCGTATCATTAAAAAAACAAAACTATGACGAAGAGAGAGAACACGATGGTGGAGAACGAAAG
>CALLZA010000280.1 GCA_937858165.1 uncultured Ardenticatenia bacterium | reverse complement strand
TGTAGTTTTCGTGTATGGTGTTGTTTTTGTCAAGCAGAAGACGGCATACGATATCTAGTACGGTCTCGTGGGCTCGGAGATGTGTATAAGAGACAGGGTCAGTAGTCAGTGGTCAGCGGTCAGCGGTTAGTGGTCAGCGGTTAGTGGTCAGCGGTTAGTGGTCAGTGGTCACCGGTCAGCAGTCAGCGGTCAGCAGTCAGCGGTCAGCAGTCAGCGGTCAGCGCTCTGAATTCCCAATTCCTAATTCCTAATTGATAAATGCCCCCGGCAGGGCTCGAACCTGCAACATTCGGCTTAGAAGGCCGATGCTCTGTCCAATTGAGCTACGGGGGCCGAGCGTCCCTCAAAACCAATTCTAAGGGCTGGGGCCACCGGCGTCAACCAGGCCCTCCCCCAGAACAGACCAAGACCTGACAGGGAGGCGGCCCCACGGCTTGCTCCTGCCGGAGAGCGCCTGGCCACCTACCTGTCAGGTCTGTGCATCTCCACCGGCCGAAGGCGGAAACAGGCTAACCCGGTCGCCGTCGCGCAGTGGGTAGTCGATCTCCACCGCTTCATCGTTGACCGCCGCGGCGCTGGCCAGCCCGTCGGGGATGTTCAACACGGCCAGAAGATCGGCCACGGTCAGCGCCGGCGGCAGCGCGATCACAAAGGGGGTGTGGCCCTCGCCCGGCGCGCCGGCCGGGCGATAGCGCCGTAGAGTGCCGTAGAGCTTTACGTCGACGTTCATGTTCGTCGGCCAGCGCCTTAGCGCGCGCGGCGCTCTGCTCGGCTGAAGAACGCGCTCAGGCGCTGGACGACGAACCTACTCTTCGTCGAACAACGGCCGAATCCCATGATAGATCTGCGACCCGCCGAACGTCTTCATCAGCAGCTCGCTCGGCCGCTGGACGCGCTCGGCGATCTCGCTGATCGTCATCGGCTGGTTGCCGTTAGCCAGCAGCACGCTGAAGACGGCATCGACGATGGAGCCTTGCATCGCCATGTCGTTCCCGTGGCGGCTAAAGTAGTTCTGAACGAGGTATTGGAACGCATCCACCTGCCGCACCTCGCCCGTCTTGGCGTCGACGAGGTCAACCCGCTCCGCCGGCAGCTCCGAGCCGCCCTCGATGCCCAGCGACAGCCGGGCCAGCAAGTAGGTTCGCAGGTCGAGATGCCCCTCATCCCACCAACCGTAGTCGATGTAGAAGCGCGTCTCCGGCGTCACCCGTCGCAGGTGAGTCGTCTTGATTGTTGGCCGCGGATAGCTGGACAAGCCTATCTAACTCCTCGTTGTAAGCGCCGGCTCCCGCCCGCAGTCGGGCAACGGCCGGCACCGGACGATTACTCTTGCTGCCAGTAGTGGTCGCCGACACCCTTGAAGGCCGGATTGCGCATCAGCTCGGCGAAAATCGGCCCCGGCGGCACGCGCCGCAGCATGTTGATGGCGCTATAAAGCGTCTTGGCGTGGACACTGTTCTGCGGCGTCAGCCCGGCCAGCGACGGGAAGACCTCGCTCAACAGCGCGCCGACCGACAGCTTCAGCGACGTGGCGCGCTTGGCGTGGGCGTCCACCGCCGCCACCACATCCGTGCCGACGATCAGCAGATCGTCATAGCCACAGGGAATGGCCCGCCGCATCAACTCGAACTGGAGCTTGTTATCCTTCACCGCCCCCAGGCGCACCCACTCGCGTTGCGCCCGCCGCCGGTCGTAGCCCAGCAGGATCGTGCCCGGCTCCGGCCCCGGTCGCAGATGCAGGAAGCCGCCGACGGGAATGGCGTTGTCCTTATACCAGTTCGACAGACCGTGGACGTAGCGCCCCTCGGCCACCACCCAACCGGCAATCGACTCATTCGTCTCGTCGTCGATGAAAACCACGCGACGCCGGGGCGAGCGCCCGGCGTCGAACAGCGCCCGCGTGCGCGCGTTAATCGGCAGCGTGCCCGCCCAACGGTGTGGGTAGGACAGCGCCAGAACAACCGTGTCGCTCGGCGCGGCCGGCGTCAGGTCGGACCACTCGTCGTCCAGCTCCTGCTCCAGCGCGATCTGCTGCGGCGAGAGCAGCGAGCGGTCATAGGCGATGGGCTGATAGACCAGCCGGTCGGGCGTCGTCTGCACGGCGTCCGGCTCCATGCGCCGCAGGAACCAGCGCGCTTCGCCGGCCGGCGAGACATCGTCGAAGCGGCCGTCGCGCAACAGATGGTGGTTCAGCGAGAACGCCTGCACCTGGGCATCGACGCCCGGGTCCAGTTCAAGTTGCGGCAGAATCTCAGCCGTCGTCAACGGCCCCCCGTCGGTCATGTCGAGAATGGCCTCGGTCAGATGAAGGTGGCCGATGTTGACGTCGGCCATGAGCGACTTGACGAACCACTCTTCGCCGATGTTGACGAAGTCATCTCGTCCGGCCAGTGACGCACCAATCCGCGCCGCCACCGTCGCGCCGTGCGCCGCCTGAATCGCTTCGGCGTCGCCGGCCATCTGCTCGGTCAGCACACCGCCGTCGCTGTCGTTCAGCGCGTGGCTCGGCGTATAGTCGGCCACGAAATCGCGTGGCTTGCCCTTGAGGTTAACAGTGATGACGTTGAAGTCGCCGTATTCGGGGTTATACCCCGGCCGCACCTGCGTCACCTGCCCCTTGGCCAGCCGCAGCGCCGGGAAGATCACTTCCTCGCCCACGGCATAGCTGCGCCGCGGCTGGTAGACGGTGCTGCCGGAGATGATCCGGCGCACTTCGGCCGCCTGCTCCCGCACACGCGAGCGAATAACAAGTCCGGCCAGTTCCGCGACGGTCTGGGGTTTTTCGGTTTCGAGAAAGTGGTTGTAGATTTGCTCGAGGTCAGTATCGGACAGCGAGAAACCCGATTCCCACTGCTCCGTGGACTGAATCTGAGTCTGATTCACCGCGAACTCCTGTGGCAGAGGCCTAGTCGATGTGGAGTGGTCCTGAACCGCGTCATTATAACAGTTCGCGCCGCCACCGACAACCTTAAGGAAACGACCTGCCAGGTCTATGGAAATGTCCGCTCTATCCAGGGCAACGGATCGACCGGCACACCCATAACGCGCAGATCCCAGTGCAGGTGCGGGCCGCTCGACAAGCCGGTAGAGCCGACGCGGCCGAGGGGCTGCCCGGCAGCCACGGCATCGCCCGCACTGACCAGCCGCTCCGACAGGTGGTAATAGCCGGTCATCACGCCGCGGCCGTGGTCGACGATGATGATGCCGCCGCGCAGCTCCACCACGTCGCTGAAGGCCACAACGCCGGCCGCCGGGGCGCTGACCGTCTCTCCCTGGGGCGCGGCGATGTCGAGGCCGGTGTGGTAGATCTCGATCGGCCCGTCGTTATAGGAGCGGCGACCGCCATAGCCGGCCGAGATGACGGTCGTCGTCACCGGGTAGGTGAAGACCCCCTCCCAGTGCTGCGTCTCGTCGAAGACGGCGAAGATGTCGTGCAGAAACGCGTCCTCCGTGGCCCGAACGGCCGGGTCGAGCAGCCCGTCCAGCGCCTCGCCCACGGTGATGTACTGTGTGTCATACGCCGTGGCCGTCACCGTCAGCCCCGCGCGCAGCGGCTGCCACAGGCCGCGCTCGTCGCCGCCGCTGATCTCCAGGTCATACAGCCCCGGCTCGGCGAAGGCGTCCAGGCCAACGAGGGCGACGTACCCATCGGCCGCCGGCGCGAAGTGCAACGCCTGCTCGCCCAGACGCCCGGCCGGCGTGCCCGGCAGCAGGTTGGCGACGCTGATAGCGACGGTTGCCCCCTGGCCGGGGTTGGCCGGAGAGACCCGCACATCCAGCCACCCTTCGGGCAGGTGGCGATAGACGGCCGTCTCGTCGGGGATGCGCAGCCGTTGGCCGGGGAAGAGGGTGGGGCTTGTCAGCCCGTTGGCCGCGGCCAGCGCCGCCGGGGTCAGGTTGTGGGCCGCGGCCACGGTCAGCAGCGTGTCGCCGGTGGCCACCAGATAGGGGCGGCCCGTCGCCGGGCGGGGCGCGGCCGAGCCGGTGCGGCTGACCACCGGCACCGTCTGGCCGATGATGAGCGGCAGGTCGGCGGCAACGAGGCGGTTGGTGGCCACCACGTCGGCCAGCGTCGTGTTGAAGATGGCCGCCACCTCGGCCAGGGTGTCACCCGCGCCGATGGTGTAGACGGTGGCAATGGCCTCGCCCGTGCCGCCGGGGATGATCAACTCCTGCCCCAGTTGCAGCAGGTCGCCGTTGGCCAGGTTGTTGATGGCCAGAATGTCCTCGACCGTCACGCCGTAGTCGGCGGCAATGGTGGTCAGGTTCTCCCCCTCGACAACGACGTGGACGCGGGGCACGGGCGGCGCGGCGGGGTCGGGCGTGGCCGTGGCCTCGCCGGGCGTGGCCGCCGCAGGGTCAGGCGTAGACGCCGCATCGGACGTGGCCGCCGGCTGGGCCAGCGTCGGCGTCGGCTCCGTCTGGGCCATCAGGGCAATCGGCTGCGCCAGGGCCAAGAAGACCAGCGCGACCAGCACAAAGGGTAGAAGGCGGTGTTGTTTCTGCATAAGCCGCGTTGTATTTTGCCAGAAGGGGCGGCGGTTGCCAATGGGAGTCGGGCAGTACTCAGTATCCAGTATTCAGTTGTCAGTGGGCTTCACTGGACACTGAACACTGGACACTGGCAACTATCTTCTCCGCCGCAACTCGTCATACACCGCCTGCGCCTGCGGATAGTGGAAGCGGTGGGCCACCAGCCAGAACTCCTGCAACAACCGGTTGCCGGTCTGCTGCTCATAGACCACCGCCTGAAGGTACTGATCCAGCTTGTCGGCATCATGAACCAGTTGCGCCTCGGCCGTCTCGTTGGCCAACAGCTCCTCCCACCACGCCAACAGGCGGCGGCCGGTGGGCGTCTCGCCGGCGATCTGTTCCATCGCCTGCCGCTCGGCGCTCGTCTTGGCCCCGCTGGGCAGAAAGCGCCAGGCGGGCGTGGGGATGTCGGTCGTCAGCCCCTCCGGCAGGTCGTGGAGCGCTGCCATGGCCAGCGCCGCGGCCATATCGATCGGCTGCTCCACCAGGTCGGCCAGCAGCAGCGTGGCATAGACCACCCCGAAGGTGTGGGCGGCGACGTTTTCCGGCAGCGGCACGCCGCGCTGCACCCACCCGGTGCGCGCGGTGCGCTTCAACTGATTCCCGTGCAGCAGCAACTCCAGCAAGCGGTCTACGTCCATGAGAGAATGAGGCGTTCCTGAGCGCGACATGACGCGCCGCGGCAATTTGGCCGGCGTGTGCAACCAATCGCAACGGACAGTGTTTCTTACCCTAGATAGTAACATGAAGGTCTCGATCGTTGCTACCGTCAAGAACGAAGGGGAGGCGCTGCGGCCGCTGCTCGACTCCATCCTCGACCAGACCCGCCCGCCGGACGAAGTCGTCATCTGCGACGGCGGCTCGGTCGATGCCACGCCGGCCATTCTGGACGAGTACACCCGCCGGCTGCCGCTGCGGGTCATCGTCGCGCCAGGCAGCAACATCAGCCAGGGGCGCAACCGGGCCATCGCCGCGGCCACGGGCGACATCATCGCCGCCACCGACGCCGGCGTCGTCCTCTCGCCCACCTGGCTGGAAGAGCTGCTGGCCCCGTTCGCCGACGAGGCGGTGCAGGCCGTCGGCGGTTGGTTCGAGGCCGACCCGTTCACCGACTTCGAGGTCGTCATGGGCGCGACGGTGCTGCCCGCGCGGCGCGAGATCGACCCGCAGCAGTTCCTGCCCTCCAGCCGCTCCGTCGCCTTTCGCAAGAGCGCTTGGGCGGCCGTCGGCGGCTATCCGGAGTGGTTGGAACACAGCGAAGACCTGGTGTTCGACCAAGCACTGCGCGAGCGCTTCGGCCCATTTGCCTTCGCTCCCGGCGCGGTGGCCTACTTCCGGCCGCGCTCCAGCCTGCGCGCCTTCTACCGCCAGTATCGCGCCTATGCCCGCGGCGACGGCAAAGCCAACCTCTGGCCGCGCCGCCACGCCGTCCGCTATCTAACCTACCTGGTCGGGCTGCCGCTCATCCTACGCGCCATCTGGCGCGAGCGGTTCATCGGCTGGCTGCTGCTGCTGCTGGGCGTCGGCGCCTATTCGCGCCGCCCGGCCGAGCGGCTGTGGGCCAACACCTGGGGCTGGCGGCCGCCGGCCCGCGCCCGCGCCTTCGCCCTCATCCCCATCATCCGTCTGGTAGGCGACGTAGCCAAGATGCTCGGCTATCCGAGTGGGGTGTGGTGGCGGCTGCGGGCGGGCGCAGAGGCGCAGGGGGGCAGCCAGGGCACAGGGGAAAGGGGTGTGGCCGCCGAGCAATGAGCGGCATTGCCACCTGCCCCCTGCGCTTTCTTAGCCCGCGCTGAGCACCCATTGCCGCCCGAACCACCCGCTGCTATGATGCGCGGTTGACCAACGCCGCGTTGGCAACGGCCAATCGCCATGATCATCAATCGCAAACCACCTCGCTACCCGCGCCGCGGCCCTTCGTGCCTGCTGGTGCTGTTCGTCACCTTCGGCATTGCCGTCAGCCTCTACGTCATTCAGAACGCTGAGGAGGTGCGCAGCGCCATCGTGCCCACGCCGACGGCCGAACCGACGCGCTCGGCCACCGAGTTCGCCGTGCTGGCCGAGTTGAGCCGCGACGACGACGCCAACGACGAAGCCATCGGCTTCTATAACGAGGCCATCCAGCGCGACCCGTCAAACCCCGAGTTCTACATTCGCGTCATCGACCTGTTGGTGCGCGAGAACCAGGCCGACAAGGCCGTGGAACGCGCCGAGCAGGCGACGATCCTTGACCCGGAGAACGACGCGGTCTGGACGGCCGCCGCCGCCGCCTATCTGGCCGAGGGCGACCGGCTGAGCGACCTGGGCGACGAGAACGCCGCCAACCTGCAATATGCCAACGCGGCCCAGGCAGCGCGCAAAGCGATTAACATCAACCCCAATAACGCCACCGCCCTGGCCTACGCCGCCGGCGGCACCATCCTGCAGGGTGACCCGGAGAAGTACGAACAGGCGCAGCTCTTCGCCGACGACGCCGTGCGCATCGAGCCGGACAACCCCATCGCCCGCTACTACATGGCCACCGTGTTCACCTATCAGGGGCGCTACACCGAGGCGATGGAGCAGTACGTTCTGGGGCTGGAGTCTGACCCCAGCAACCCCGACCTCCACATCGGCCTGGCCTACAACTACTACGGCACGGGCAGTATTCCCGACGCCCTGCTCAGCTTCGAGGACGCGCTGGCCGTTGACCCCGACAACGCCGAGGCGTTCGACGGCCGGGCCTATATGTACCTGCAACTGGGCGACGACTCGCTGGCCGAACAGAACGCGCTGGAAGCGACACGCCTGAACCCCAACATGGCCCGCGCCCAGGGGCGGCTGGGCGAGGCGTACTTCCGGCAGAACAACTACGCCGACGCGGTCGAGGCGCTGGAAGCGGCCGTCAACCTCTATGGCCGGGCGACCGACCTCAACGCCCGCTTCTTCAACATGCTGGCCACGGCCTACATCCGCCGCGACCTGAGCGAGTGCAACCTGGCCGCGCCCCTCTTCGAGCAGGTGCTCGACGCCACAACCAACGAGCTTATCGTCGGCCAGGCCAACGAAGGGCTGCTGGAGTGCCGCCGGGCGACGTTGGGTAGTGACCAGTAAGAAAGTGACGAGTAGCTGGTTTCTTCTTTACGAACCACTCGTCACGAACCACTAACCACTTTTCTGGCACTCCCCCCACAAGACTGCCAAAATCCTCTTGACAATCGCCAACACGGCTGCTAGAATGCTGATCGTTGATTAGCACTCCTTCTATGCGAGTGCTAATTGCTGCAAGCTCCCAACACAAGAACCTGACAATCGAAACACCTTTGGATAGGAGAGTGTCTGACATGGCTATGAAACTCAAGCCGCTTGGCGATCGCCTGGTCGTCGAACCCAAGGAGCGCGAATCCACCACGGCCTCCGGCCTGGTGCTGCCGGAAACGGCCAAAGAGAAGCCGCAGGAAGGCGAAGTCATCGCCGTCGGCCCCGGCCGCCGCGACGAAGACGGCAAGCGCATCAAGATGGACGTGGAAGTGGGCGACATCGTCCTCTACGCCAAGTATGGCGGCACGGAAGTCAAGATCGACGACAAGAAAGTACTGATCCTGAAGGAATCGGACGTTCTGGCGATCCTCGAGAACTAATCTACACGGAGAATTGACGCAATGACTGCGAAGCAACTCGTTTTTTCGGAAGACGCTCGCCGCAAGCTGAAGCGCGGCATCGACACGGTGGCGACGGCCGTCTCCACCACCCTCGGCCCCAAGGGGCGCAACGTGGCCATCGACAAGAAGTTCGGCGCGCCGACCATCACCCACGACGGCGTGACTGTGGCCAAGGAGATCGAGCTGGAGGACCCGTATGAGAATATGGGCGCCCAGCTGTTCAAGGAAGCGGCCATCAAGACCAACGACATCGCCGGCGACGGCACCACCACCGCCACCGTCCTGGCCCAGCACATGGTCCACGAGGGGCTGAAGAACGTCGCCGCGGGGGCCAACCCGATGCTGCTGAAGCAGGGCATCGAGGCCGGCACCCAGGCGCTGTCCAACAAGATCCGCGGCATGGCCATCTCCATCGACAGCTTCGAGGAGATCGCCTCCGTCGCCTCCATTTCGGCCCAGGACCCGGAGATCGGCAAGCTGATCGCCACGGTCATGGACAAGGTCGGCAAGGACGGCGTCATCACCGTCGAAGAGTCGAAGGCGCTGGAGTTCGAGACCGAGTACGTCGAGGGCATGCAGTTCGACCGCGGCTACATTAGCGCCTACTTCATCACCGACGCCGACACGATGGAAGCCGTCATCGAAGACGCCTACATCCTGATCCACGACAAGAAGATCAGCAGCGCCCAGGACATCATCCCCGTGCTGGAGAAGCTGGTGCAGATCGGCCGCAAGAACCTGGTCATCATCGCCGAAGACGTGGATGGCGAGGCGCTGGCGACGCTGGTGCTCAACAAGCTGCGCGGCATGATCAACGCCCTGGCCATCAAGGCCCCCGGCTTTGGCGACCGCCGCAAGGCCATGCTCCAGGACATCGCCACCCTGACCGGCGGCCAGCTCATCACCGAGGAGATGGGCCGCAAGCTGGACACGGTCCAGATCAGCGATCTGGGTCGCGCCGGCAAGGTCGTCAGCACCAAGGACGACACGACCATCGTCGACGGCAAGGGCGACGAGAAGGAGATCACCGGCCGGGTCGAGCAGATCAAGGTCGAGATCGACCGCAGCACCTCCGACTATGACAAGGAGAAGCTGCAGGAGCGCCTGGCGAAGCTGAGCGGTGGCGTGGCCATCATCCGCGACGGCGCGGCGACCGCGGTCGAGCTGAAGGAGAAGAAGCACCGCGTCGAGGACGCG
>CALLZA010000279.1 GCA_937858165.1 uncultured Ardenticatenia bacterium | reverse complement strand
TTTTATCATATCACTGTATATTCTATTCCATGTCGATCATGTTCCTCGTCCTCACTAGCTTTGTCACATGCTTCTCCGGTTTTGTTTTGTCTCTATTGTTCGGTATCACTACAAACTTTCCTCCCCCCGTTCGTCTCTCTTTTTTTTTTTAATGATACGGCGACCACCGAGATCTACACTAGATCGCTCGTCGGCAGCGTCAGATGTGTATAAGAGACAGCAACTGGACGCCATCACCTGCGATGGCGACAGCGACGGCGGCAGCCGCCTGTCGCCGGGCGAGCGCTCGGCCGTGCTCGACCTGGACGCCGGCGAGGCCATCGTCTGCACCTTCGCCGATTCCCGACCGACCGGCAACGGCGCGATCACCATCGTCCACGCGCCGACGCCGGCCGACGACACCGACTTCCGCTATCGCGGGACGTTAGGCGGCTTCACACTGCGCGCGCCGTCGCGGCCGACGCAGTTCTTCAGTGGGCTGGCCGCCGGGAGCTACGACGTTAACGTCCTGTTGCCGGACGGCTGGCAGCTAGGCGGGCTCACGTGTGACGGCGATACTGACTCCGGCAGCTCACCCGACACGGCCGCCGCCCGGGTCACCATCGATCTGGATGTGGGCGAAGCCATCACCTGCCGCTTTGCGCCCACGCGCGACAGCGTGCCCCCCCCACCCACCTGGCGCATCTACCTGCCCTTCTCTCGCCGCTCGTAGTCCAGCACTTCAGTGGGCTCTTCCGGCCACGGCGCTGAAGCGCCTACTACAAACGAACCCGGTCGCGACAGGCATCACGGCCGGGTTCGTTAGGCTTCCCCCAGAAGCGGCGAGAGATCAACCAATCTTGCGCGCCAGATAGGCCTGCGTCAACGGCAACTGCGGATTGTTGAAGAACGTCTCCGCCGGGCCATGCTCCATCAGTTCGCCCAGCCACATGAACATGACGTAGTCGGCCAGGCGGCGCGCCTGGGCGATGTTATGGGTGACGATGACCAGCGTATACTGGCCGCGCAACTCCAACAGGAGCGATTCGATGCCCTGGGCTGAGATGGGGTCAAGCGAGGCCGTCGACTCATCGCACAGCAGAATCGCCGGCTTGACGGCGATGGCCCGCGCCAGGCACAGCCGCTGCTGCTGCCCGCCCGACAGCCCGGTGGCCGGGGCCTTCAACCGCCCCGCCACCTCTTCCCACAACCCCACGGAGGTCAACCTGTCTCTTATACACATCTGACGCTGCCGACGAGCGATCTAGTGTAGATCTCGGTGGTCGCCGTATCATTAAAAAAAAAAGACCAGAAATATACGACGCAGGTCGAGTGACATGTCTGTAGAACAAACATGAACGTACATGGCAGCATAGACAAGTGGGTGGGTAAGCAGACGGCAGGAGAGTCAAGACAGGGAAAGACATGGCAACGGAGAAGAATAATA
>CALLZA010000278.1 GCA_937858165.1 uncultured Ardenticatenia bacterium | reverse complement strand
CGAGTAAGGTCATTCTGCTTTCTCCTCATCCGTCTTGGAAACCGGGTCTCTCCTGGGAGGCCCGATTTCTAGGAGTATACAACCCGTTATCCCTGACGAAGATGCGATACCCATATTTTGGGCGGCCGTAAAATGGCGCGCAGATGACGCCGATAGCGCCGATCGACCAGCGTCATCTGCGTGCTATTCCTCAGTATGCGATAACCTTATGTCGTTGGCGTGTTTGCCCACGCTGGATAAAATGTGCTCTATGGACAAGCCCCTTCCCCCCACCCGTTCCCGCTCCTCGCTCCCCATCTTCGTCTTGACTGTCGCGGTGGCGACCTTCTTCCTGGTGCGCCACGGCAGCGACTGGCTGCGGCGTGCGCTCATTTATCTGTCGCAGGCCGCCTGGGCCCGCCGCCTGGTCAGCAGTTGGGGCGTCGCCTGGCGGGTAGCCTCGCGCTTCGTGGCCGGAATCGACCGTGACGCGGCTGTGGCCGCCACACGCGCTCTCAACGAGCGCGGCATCCTGGTCACCCTCGACTATCTAGGGGAGAGTTGCACCCACGAAGGCGAAGCGCTCCAGGCACGCGAGGAGATTCTGCGACTGCTGGGCGACATCGCCGCCGGCGACCTCCAGGCCAACGTCTCGCTCAAGCCGACACAGTTGGGGCTGAAGATCGACCGCGAGCTAGCCTACAGCAACATCTGCACCTTGGTCGAGCGCGCCAAGGCCACCGGCAACTTCATCCGCATCGACATGGAAGACAGCCCGACGGTGGATACGACACTGGGCGTCTACCGCCAACTACGCCAGGAAGCGGGGCTGAACAACGTCGGCGTGGTCATCCAATCCTACCTCTACCGCAGCGAGGCCGACATCGAGCAGCTCATCGAGATGGGCGCGCGGGTGCGGCTGTGCAAGGGAGCCTACGCCGAGCCGGCTGAAGTAGCCTTCCCGCGCAAAGCCGACGTCGATGCCAACTACCTCAACCTGGCCCGCCTGCTCCTCAGCCAACGCGCGGCCGAGACGGGTGTCTACCCCGCCTTCGCCACCCACGATGCGTCCATCATCGAGGAGATCAAGCACTACACCCGCGCCCACGCCATCTCGCCGCAGGCGTTCGAGTTCCAGATGCTCCACGGCATCCGCCGCGACCTGCAAGAGCAACTGGTCAGGGAAGGGTATCGCGTGCGCGTCTACGTACCCTATGGCACGGCCTGGTACCCCTACTTCGTCCGCCGCCTGGCCGAGCGCCCGGCCAACCTGTGGTTCTTTGTCAGCAACTACCTTCGCGCCTGAGTATGGCCATGCCCATCATCACCGCGTCTGGCGCCATTCCCGGCGTCCTCCTGGTCGAGTTGCGCCCCTTCGCCGACGATCGCGGTCGCTTCACGGAGACGTTCCGCAAGGATTGGTTCCCGCCACGCGCGCGGCACTGCGCACAATCAAACCGTTCCGACCCCCGACGCGGGGGGGTGGCAGGGCTGCACGCACACCC
>CALLZA010000277.1 GCA_937858165.1 uncultured Ardenticatenia bacterium | reverse complement strand
TGCGTTGATGTTGCTACTGTATGCTGTAATATATCGTGGTTCATGCGCTAGTATCAGTTCACGTACATACTGATACATCTATAGTGTCGCATGTATGTTGACGTATCTTCTCGTATTTGTGTCTCGCTGTTGACTATAATGTATTTTTGTGCATTTTTTTTTTCAAGCAGAAGACGGCATACGAGATCTAGTACGGTCTCGTGGGCTCGGAGATGTGTATAAGAGACAGGCATATGGGTGACGCGCTTCGACTGGACGCGCCTCAACCAGCCGGCCGACCCGGCGCGCATCGACGCCATCGTCAACAACATCGCCGCCGCCGGGTTCAACGTCGTCTTCTTCCAGGTGCGGGGCACGGCCGACGCCTACTACGCCTCGGGTATCGAGCCGTGGGCGCAGCGGGTCAGCGGGGGATTGCTGGGGCAGGCCCCCTCGCCTTACTGGGACCCGTTGGCCTACTTCGTCCAGCGTGCCCATGCCCGCGGGCTGCAACTGCATGCCTACGTCAACGTCTACCCCGTCGGCGACCGGCTAGGCGACAACAGTTGCCCGCCGCCGCCGCGGGTAATGCCGCTGCCGCTCTACTACCGCTTGCAAGACGCGCATGGGACAATTGACGGCAAGCTGAATGCGGCCCAATGGACGACCCTCGACGCCGTCTCCTGCGGCGAGTACCAGATGGCCTCGCCCGCCTCCGACGTCTTCCGGGCGCACTTCAAGGCTGTCGTGGCTGATCTGGTTAACCGCTACGACATCGACGGCATCCACCTTGACCGCGTGCGCTATGCCGGTCGCACGACGTCGTGCGACCCGGTCAGCGAGGACGCCTACGGCGGGTCGTGTTTCAGCGGCCCACCCGGGGCGTATGAGAACTGGCAGCGGCAGCAGATTGATGGGCTGGTGCGCGAGGTGTATCAGGATGTCATCGTGCCTAGCGGGCGGGAGGTGTGGCTGTCGGCCGCCGTCTGGCACACCTATATCGACCGTTGGGGCTGGGGCTATACCCAGGGCTTCCACGACTTCTATCAGGACTCCCAGGGCTGGACGCAGGCCGGCATCATCGACGCCATCTCGCCCATGATCTACTCCGCCAACCCGGAGACGTTCCGGCTGGAGCGCTGGCGGACGCTGGTGGCCGACTTCCAGGCCCATCGCGGCGACCGCTACGTCGTCCCCGGCATCGGCGCCGACCAGCCGTTCAATGAGATTACCGACCGCATCGCCACCGCCCGCGCCCTGGGCACAGCCGGCCACGCGATCTTCTCCTACACGGCGCTGGAGGCCCACGGCTACTTCGATGAGTTGCGCGCCGGCCCCTACGCCACGCCGGCGGCCGTGCCCGACCTGCCCTGGCGCAACTAGCCGCCGCCGGCCAATGACCCATCACCGATGAGCGACGACCGCTTTGACCGCGCCCGACTGGACGAACTGGCCCACCACGCCGAACTGCGCGAGTACGAGTTCGCCTCGGCCGCGCCGGGCGTGGGCGGCTTCGTCGCCCGCTTTCGCGCCGCCTGGAACAGCGTGGCCACCAAGTGGCAGGTGCGCCCGCTGATCGAACAGCAGAGCGCCTTCAACGCCGCTCTGGTCGAATGGTTGGCGCGGCGGCAGATGGGCAAGGGGGCGGCCGGGGAGCGCGACCTGGTGGCCGAGCGCATCGCTCACGACCGGGGAGTGACGGCGCTCAATCGGGACGTGGCTGCCGTCGGCGCGCGGGCGGCGCGGACCCTCTCCCTAACCCTCTCCCAAGGGGAGAGGGAACCAGAGGCCCTCTCTCAAAGGGCGAGGGGACAGCGGGCGGCGCGGCGGTTGCGCCTGGCCTACTTCAGCCCGCTGCCCCCGGCCCGCAGCGGCATCGCCGACTACAGCGCCGAACTGTTGCCCGCGCGGGCCGAGTGGGCCGACGTGACTCTCTTCAGCGACGAGACGGCCGCGCCCGGCGGTTTGCCGCGCCGGCCGCTGGACGCCTTCCCGGCCGAGCGCTGGGCGTTCGACTTGCCACTGTACCAGATGGGCAACAGCGCCCACCACAGCGACATTTACCGGCTGCTATTGCGCTTTCCCGGTGTCACTGTCCTGCACGACTACATCCTGCATCACCTGCTGGCCCATCTGACCCTCGGCGCGGGCCGCTTCGCCGCCTACGCCCGCGAGATGGGCTACGCCCTGGGCGACGAGGCCGCGCCCCTGCTGCGCGACATCCGTAGCGGCCGGGCCGCCAACCCGCTTTACGACGTGGCCCTCAACGAGCGCCTGCTCGACAGCAGCCTGGGCCTCATCGTCCACAGCCGGACGGCTGTCTCTTATACACATCTGACGCTGCCGACGAGCGATCTAGTGTAGATCTCGGTGGTCGCCGTATCATTAAAAAAAAAAAAAAGCGCGAGAGCAGGAGGTAACAAGACAAATAATCACACAACACACGAGAGACGATGAGAGAGCTACATGGAGAG
>CALLZA010000276.1 GCA_937858165.1 uncultured Ardenticatenia bacterium | reverse complement strand
GTTGTCGTTCATCTACTGGCTTGTCTCCTGTTTTGGATATCGTTTGTGCTGTCTGTGTCTAGTGTTTCGCTCTTTCTGTGCCGTTGGTAGTCTCATGTCTTTTGTATCGTACGCATTGTGCTACACTGCTGATCTTTTGTGTGTGCCATATCCGCCGGCCTCCTCGTGTTGCACTTTTTTTTTTTTTTTAATGATACGGCGACCACCGAGATCTACACTAGATCGCTCGTCGGCAGCGTCAGATGTGTATAAGAGACAGAGATAGGCCAGGGCGACGGCCCGCCGCTCAGCGGCGTCGATGCGCTCCAGCCAGGCCGCTTCGGCCGGCAGCGTTTCGTCCAGTAGTTCGCCGGCGGTGAACTGCTTCAACAGGTAGCGCCAGCGCCCGCTGTGGAAGCGCTGTAAGTAGGCGAAGCTGCCGCGCACCGTTACGGCTGACTCGACGTGGACGGCCGTAGCCCGCGGCTCGTAGACGACACGGTAGCCGGCGGCCCGCGCCCGGACACAGAGATCGGTGTCCTCGTAGAACAGGAAGAACCCTTCATCAAAGAGGCCGATGTGGGCCAGGGCCGATAGCCGCACGGCCAGCGCCGCGCCGATGACGTACGCCACGTCGCGCGCGATGTCCTGCTGCCCCGTGTCGCGCTCGCCGACGCCATAGTGGCCGGGCATCGCCTGCGGTCGGGTGATGTAGCCGCCGGCGTGTTGCAGCGTCGCCCCGTCGGGGTACCAGAGCTTGCCGCCGGCGACGGCGATGGTCGGGTCGGCGGCCAGCGTTGCGGCCAGGGCGGCGACGTAGGTGGGGGAGAGCACCACGTCGGGGTTGAGCAGCAAGGCCACGTCGGCCGTCCGCTCGCCCGCCTCGGCCATCAGCGCGCGCAGGGCGACGTTGTTGCCCGCCGCGAAGCCGACGTTGCCGCCGTTGGCGATCACCTCGACCGTCGGGAACGCCTGCCGGACAAAAGGCAAGGAGTCGTCGCTCGAATCGTTGTCGACCAGCATCACGCGGGCGATGGGATACGTCTGCGCCATCAGCGCCGACAGACACGCCTCGAGGTAGGGGCGGCCGTTCCAGTTGAGGATGATCGTGGCGACGGTGGAGCGGTCGGTGGTGTTCATCAGTCGGTGGCCAATTCTCCAAGCTGCCCCGCGGCCGGCCCAATGGCCTGCGCGGCGCGCAGGCGAACAACCAGCCAGGCAACAACAACGCCCCAGGCCGGCAGCGCGCTCAACCGGATGAGCCAGTCGGCGGCCGGCGGTGAGAGCCACTCCGCCAGCCAGGGAAACATGTGCAGACCGTAGAGGTGGATGGTCAGCATCAGCGTCGCGGCCAGCGAGTAGACGCGCGCCCAACGGTCCTGCTCGGCCAGCAGCGCAAAGGGGATGAGCCAGACGAGCCACTGGATGCCAAAGCCGACGGTGATGGCCACGACGGCCAGCAGCAGGGTCAGGAAGGCGTCGAGGGCGGATTGGTGCTGTGTTCGCCATAGCGCCAACAGGGCGGCGCCGGCCAGCAGCCAGTTGCGCAGGGCGACCAGCGCGTCAGCCAGCGGTTGCAGCCCGGCCCAGATGCCGGCGGCCGGGAAGAGCACGGCGCTTGGCCCCCAGTAGCCGGCGTTGCCGCGGTGGGTCAGGGCGCGACCGAGCATCGGCGCGGGGTCGGCGTCGTAGGCTAGCAGATAGGCCACCACCGCCAGCGCCGGGATGCCCAGAGCCAATGCGGTGTAACCGAGGCGCGCCCGCCAACTGCCCAGGCGCAGGAGGACGACCGGCAGAAAGAGCACCGGCCACGTCTTGTTCAGGATAGCCAAACCCACGGCCACGGCCGAAGTCGTCACGCGCCGCCGTTCCCACAGCCACCAGCCCACGGCCAGTAGCAGCAGGGTCACCGCCTCGAACTGGCCGTGGTAGGAGGAGACCAGCAGGCTGACGGGGTTGAGGGCGTAGAGCAGTGCCAGATAGGCGGCCCACTCGCGGCCGCGACCGTCGCTCCGGTGGCGGTCGGCCACGGTCCGGTAGATGAGGCCGGTCAGGGCTGCGTCGGCCAGGATCGACGGCAGCTTCATGGCCACGACATAGGGTAGGTCGGTTGCTGCCGCCAGACGGGCCATCGCCCCCATGACGTACATCTGGAAGGGTAGATAGGGATGACGACCGGCTACGGCGCTATAGACTTCCTGCCCACTTAGTAGCGCGTCGGTGACCAGGTGGTAGGAGTCGATGTCGAAACCCGCGCCGACCGGCAGCCACAGCGCCGGCAGCAGCCGGACGAGGGCCGCCACCAGCAGGATCAGCGGCCAGCCTGGCCAGCGCCGCCCGCCCGCCCCGGGGCGGCGCAATAGGACGAAGCCGGCTGTCACCAGGAGCAACCAGAAGAAGGCCCAGGCCGTGGCTTGTCGAGCGTCGGTCCACATAAGAAAAGAGTCCGGCAGTCAATTCTGCCGGACTCTGTCTGTTTCGTCCACTTAGCGGCGGCTGCCCACCGGGGCCGCGCCTACTGGCGGCTGGTCAGCGGGACGTAGGTTCCGTACGGCCGGACGGTGACGGTGCCCATCGTGGTGACGTTGTCGGTGTCCGACGTCTCGCCGATGGTGTTGGCCGGGTCGATCTTGGCCCAGTAGTTGTGCGTGCCGACGGACAGGTTGCTCCACATGACTGACACGTGCTCGCCGTTGCGCGCGCCCCACGAGCAGCCCGTTACCGCGCCGCGCGTGTTCGGGTCATAGACGGCCGAGCCGATGACCTGCGTTAGCGCCTGGTCGGCATAGAACGTGACCGTGACCGGAGCGATGACGCTCATCGTGCCGCTGTTGCGGAAGCTGGCCGTCAGCAGGGCCGAGCCTTTGCCGCCCTGACGGGCCAGGGTGACGACGTTCTGGGCCACGCCGCCAACCAGATTCGACCAGTTGGCGCTGGCGTTGGCCGCCTGTTGGAACGCCTGGCCCATCATCGTCAGTGCCGCCGGGTCGCCGGGGGCGGCCGTCTGGAAGGTGTCCCAGTTGATAAGGTTGCTGGAACCGCCGGACGATTCCGGATCGGTGACGATGCTGTACCACAGCCACTGCTGCACCAGCCGGTTGCTGTCGGCCGGATAGCCGAGGTTGGCATCCTTGGCATTCTCCAGATAAGCGATGGTATCGCGCAGGTATTCGGTGACGCGCGCCGGGGCAAAGGGCTGGCCGTGCTCGTCCTGAACGTAGTACTGGCCGTTATCGTCGCGCACATAGGCGTACAGTAGGCCGAACTCGGAGATGATGAGCGGCTTGTTCTGCTGGCCATGGGCCTTCATCCACTCGCGCATGCCTTTGACCTGCTCTATGAAGATGCGCACGCTGTCGTGTTCCGAGCGGCAGTAGACGTCAAGGCGTGGGTCGTTGGCGTCGGTATCAGGCGCGCCGGGGGCGGGGCAGAGGCTGGCGTTGCCCTGCGCCGACAGCTTGGCCAGCGCCGGGTCTGTGCCCAGGGCGATTTTGCCGTCGCCATACTCGTTGTTGGGGCCGCCGGGGTTGCGCTCCTCCAGGATGTAGAGATGCATGTTCCAGATATCGACCGGCATATCCTGCCCGTAGACGGCTCTGTACTCGTTCCAGACGAAGTCAAGATACTGCCGCCGCCCGGGGGTCATCATCGACAGGCCGGCAATCGCTACCTTGGCCGTCGGGTCGACGCGCTTGATGTAGTGATAGATGTCGTGATAGGCCCGCGCGTAGACCTGGGGCATGGTGTTGTCCTGGACGAAGTTGTTCACGTCAACCTCGTTGCCGACCAGCCAGTAGTGGCCGCGGTTGCGGCTGATCAGCGTGCCCAGCCCTTCGCGCTCGACGCCCTGGTCATCGATGTAGTTGTAGGACAGCGGTGGGATGACAGAGAAGTTGTTGGTGCGCGCACCGCCGGGCAGAATCTCCTGGCGCACGCGGATGACAGGTGCGAACGAGGCACTGCGGACGCCGGAACCGCCATAAGCGCCGAAGGTGATGTACCAGCCGGCGTCAAGCGTCGGAATCCAGGCCAGCGAAGCCGGCAGATCGGGCACATAGCCGACGCCATAGCGACAGTTGGTCGCCGCCAGCGCGTCATCTTCAGCCTGGGGGGCTGCGTCTTGTTGCGCCGGCATGGCGGCCCGCCCGAACAGGCGGCCGTCCGTCGCGTTTCCCGCCGCCAGGGCATGGAAGGCGAGTACCAGGACGGCCAACACAGCCACTAGCCCGGCAGACAGGATCCTTACATTGCTCTGTTTCATTTGCTCTTACTCCCTCGCGTAAATTTGGGTCTCGCGGCGGCCCTGGGGGTGGGCGCGTGAAAGCCGCGGCAGGCGGCGAACCGCCCGGGTGAGGACATCAACGACGATCAGATGGGCCCCGCAGCAGGATAAGCCATCTCGACCGTTTCGTCTACAGGTAGAGAGTACCATTCCCACGCCGCGTCCAGCGCTAGAAAGCCTTCGTGCTCGGCCGTGCCGCCCTCCACGACGCGAAAGGCGTAGGCTTCCTCATGGTAATCGTAGGCCAGCGGGCGCTCGCTGTCGTGGATGGCCGCCGAGAGCTGGTAGCGTCCGGGCAGGAACGGCAGCCGATCGATGGCGTAGCGGACGACACCCCGCCCTTTGACCACGCCTAGCGCCAGCCCGCCGGCGCGCGTGTTCGGCCCGGTGATGTGCAGCCCGTCGTGGCGATAGAGGGCCAGGCCGAACTCCGGCGCGTCGACCGGCTCGTGGGCGTCGTAGGCGATCTCCACGCACAGGCGGTCGCCCGTGCGGGAGATGGGTTCCTCCTCCCCCGCCCCCTCCCACCGGCGCCCGCCCGTGATCTCGGTCTGCCGCGTGCCCCCGCCCCCGAAGCCGCCGGCCTCGTTTTCAATATTCAACCTCCCGCCCCTCCTCCTATACCCATCTCCCAGCCCACGAGACCCGACTACAATTCCTATCCCCCCTTTTCCTTGT
>CALLZA010000275.1 GCA_937858165.1 uncultured Ardenticatenia bacterium | reverse complement strand
TTTTCTTTTGTTGCTTTTGTTTGTTTTTTTTTATTTTGTTTTTTTTTTTTTTGTTTTTTTTTAATTATCCGGCGACCACCGATAGCTACACTAGATCGCTCGTCGGCAGCGTCAGATGTGTATAAGAGACAGCCCAGGCGCAGCGGCAGGAGTTGGGTCAGCATGTAGCCGATGTTTTGGATGTGGAGCACCGGAGCATACGGCACGGCGTTGCCCAGCATGAAGCGCCAGCGCACGGCGCGCACGACCAGAAAAAGGACGACGCCCACCGCGCCCAGCAGTAGGTAGCCGATGTTGACGTGGCGCAAGCTCTCGATGATCTCAGCCGGCTCAGCGAAGAATATGAATACGGCCGCCAGAGAGGCCACGCCCACCAGCATCCCGACCCAGATTTGCCAACTGCCCTTGCGGGGTGATTGCTCCATAGAAGACGCGATTATAGCAGCATTCCCCGGTGCGACGCACTTTCTGAAGCGCGTCGCACCTTCCGGGAGCGCTTCCCTCAGAAGATGCATCGCACGGCGGAACGCTGGATAATCTGTGCAATCTGCGGTTTCTTCGTCTGGAGGCACAAATGAATTATGTCAATATGGGCCGCTCCGGCCTCAAAGTCTCGCGCATTTGCCTGGGCATGATGACCTATGGCACGCCGACCTGGCGCGAGTGGGTCTTGCCGGAGGCCGACAGCCGTCCGTTCGTGCAGCGGGCGCTGGAGTTGGGCGTCAACTTCTTCGACACGGCCGACATGTACTCGCTGGGCGTCAGCGAGGAGGTGACTGGTCGGGCGCTGCGCGACTTTGCCCGGCGCGAAGAGGTCGTCGTCGCTACCAAGGTCTACTTCCCCATCGGTCGCGGGCCGAACGGCGGCGGCCTATCGCGCAAGCACATCCTGGAGAGCATCGACAATTCTCTGCGCCGGCTGGGCATGGAGTACGTCGACCTCTATCAGATTCACCGCTGGGATAGCACCGTGCCCATTGAAGAGACGATGGAGGCGCTGCACGACGTGGTGAAGGCGGGCAAGGCGCTCTACATTGGCGCGTCGAGCATGTACGCCTGGCAGTTCGCCAAGGCGCAGCACACCGCCGACCGGCACGGCTGGACGCGCTTCGTGTCCATGCAAAATCACTACAATCTGGCCTACCGCGAGGAAGAGCGCGAGATGAACCCGATGTGCGTCGATCAGGGCGTTGGCCTCATCCCGTGGAGCCCGCTGGCGCGCGGCTTTCTGACCGGGCGACGGCCGCGCGAAACCCGCGGCGACACCCTGCGGGGCCAGACCGACACCTATGCCCACGGCATGTACTACCGCGACGACGATTACGCTGTGGTCGACCGCGTGGTGGCGGTGGCTGAGCGGCACGGCGTGAAGCCGGCGCAGGTCGCCCTGGCCTGGTTACTGAACAAGCCCGGCGTTGTCGCGCCCATCATCGGCGCGAGCAAGATGTATCAGTTAGAGGAGGCTGTGGCGGCGGTCGAGGTCAAACTATCGGCCGAAGACCATGCCTATCTGGAAGAGGTCTACCAGCCGCACCCGGTCTTGGGGCATTAAGAGAGGGGCCAGGTTCCAGGGGCCAGGGAAGACGGTTCTTCCCTGGCCCCTGGCCCTTTTTCATTTACTCTTTCTCGTACTCGTAGAACCCCCGCCCGCTCTTGCGCCCCAGTCGGCCGGAGGCCACCATGCGTTGCTGGATGGGGTGCGGACGGTACTTGGGGTCCTGGAAGTAAGCATCGTAGACCGATTGTGTGACGGCCAGGTTCACGTCCAGCCCGATGAGGTCGAGCAGTTCGAACGGTCCCATCCGGAAGCCAAGTGAGCGGATGAGCCGATCGATCGTCTCGTGGTCGGCCGCCTGCTCGCCCAGCAGCCGGAACGCCTCGCCATAGAACGGTCGGGCGACGCGGTTGACGATGAACCCCGGTGAATCGAGGCACAGCACCGGGGTCTTGCCCAGCCCGACTACGAAGTCGTGACCAGCGGCCACCGTCTCATCGCTGGTCTGGTCGCCGCGGATGATCTCTACCAGCGGCATCAAGTGGGCCGGGTTGAAGAAGTGGAGACCGACGACGCGCGCCGGATGATGGGTAGCGGCGGCGATGGCGCTGATACTGAGGCTGCTGGTGTTGCTGGCCAGCAGGGTGTGGGGCGCAGCGGCGGCGTCGAGACGGCCGAAAACCTTGCGTTTTAGCTCTATCTCTTCGGGTACGGCCTCGATGACCAGGTCGGCGCGGGCGGCTTCGGCCAGGTCGGCCGTGGCTGTCAGCGCGGCGATGGCCTGCGCCGCGGCTTCGGCCGTCGTCTTGCCGCGGCGGACGCCTTCCTCGATGCTATGACGAATGGCACGCAGCCCCCGTTCGACGATCTCTTCGGTCAGGTCGTAGAGTATTACCCAATGTCCGGCCAGCGCCGCTGCCTGGGCAATGCCGCGCCCCATCGTCCCGCTGCCAATGACCGCTACTTCGTTGATCGACATAGATACTTCTTAAAACGTAGGGGAGCAGGGCAGCGGGGGAGCAGGGGTGAAAGAAGAGCCGGCTAAGCGTCTCCTTCTCCCCTGCCCCCCTGCTCCCCCGCTCCCCTGCGCTTATTTCGCAAAACCAACAGCCCTCGTCTCCCGGATGACCGTTACCTGAATCTGGCCGGGGTACTGCATACTGTCCTCGATGTTCTTGGAGATCTCCTGTCTCTTATACACATCTGACGCTGCCGACGAGCGATCTAGTGTAGATCTCGGTGGTCGCCGTATCATTAAAAAAAAAATACAAGATCATATACGCGAGCAGCGAATGAGAACATGGACACTAAGTGTCAAAATAACCATAACATATATAGAAGCAAAACGCGATTACAAGTCATGAACACAAG
>CALLZA010000274.1 GCA_937858165.1 uncultured Ardenticatenia bacterium | reverse complement strand
CGCCCCGCTACACCGCCCGCCTTGGCGGAGCGGCGCCCGAGCGCCGCGTGGCCGCCTCGGACCTGGCGGCCGAGGCCCCCCCCTCGGCCCGCCGCCCCTCCGGGGGCCAGCAGCAGCGGCTGGCCCTGGCCGTGGCCGTGGCCAACGACCCGCAAGTCGTCCTGCTCGACGAGCCGACCTCCGCTCTCGACCCCGGTGCGCGCCGCGTCGTCTGGGAGATGATCCGCCGCCTCCACACCGACGGCCGCACCATCCTCCTCACGACCCACAGCATGGAAGAGGCCGAAGCGCTCTGCAGCCGCGTCGCCATCATCCACCACGGCCGCATCGTCGCCTCCGACACGCCGGCGGCGCTCATCGGCCGCGCCGGCGTGCAACCCACCGTCAAGACCCTGGTCGACCTGCCGCTCGACCGCGTCGCTCCCCTGCCCGGCGTCCGCGCCGCCCGTTACACCGGCGCGCACCTGGAAGTGGAGACGGCCGACCCGCAAGCCACCCTGGCCGCCCTGCACACCCTAGCCGCCGACCACCACCGCCCCATCGGTGAAGTCGCTATCCGCCCGCCCAACCTGGAAGACGTCTTCCTCAAATTGACAGGTTACAGTCTGAGCTGACTAGAAATTAGGAATTCAGAAAGCACTTGAATACCAATTCCTAATTCCTAATTCTTAATTGAGGTTTCCATGTACCGCTTCACTACCTTCACCCGCTCCCTCGCCCTCATCCACCTGCGCAACCGCACGGTTCTGTTCTGGAACCTGCTGTTCCCGGTGTTGATGCTGACGCTCTACGCGACGCTCTTCACGACTCAGTTCACCGGCGCGCCGGCCGACTTCAACTTCATCAACTGGGTGCTGCCCGGCGTGCTGGTTTTCAACGCCCTGGCCTTTGGCCTCATCACCAGCTCGTCGCTGATGCTGACCATGCGCGAGTTGGGCGTGCTGCGTCGGCTCCAGGCGACGCCCATGCCCGCCGGACAGGTCGTCGCCGCCTACCTGCTGGTCAACGTGACTGTCGTCCTGCTGCAAAGCGTGATCATTATCGCCGCGGCCGTCCTCTTCTTCGACGCCACCGTCACCCTCTCCGGACTGCTGCTGACCCTGCCCATGCTCCTGGTCGGCATCGTCACCTTCGTCGCCCTGGGCCAGGTCATCAGCGGCGTAGCCCAGACGGTGGCCGTCGCCTCGATGGCCGGCCAGTTGGCCTACTTCGCCCTCCTCTTCGTCACCGACATGATCATGCCCCTGTCGGTCATGCCGGCTTGGATTCAGCGCGTGGCCGTCTACCTGCCGTCCTACGCCGTCGTCCAGCTCGTCCGCCCGCCGCTGATGCTGACCGAGCTTGATCCCGCCCTCGGCCGCAACCTGCTGCTGGCCGCTGTCTACATCGTTGCCGCGGGCGTCGTCGCCGCCCGGCTCTTCCGCTGGTCGCCGCGCAGCTAGATCTTAGACCTGGCAGGTTTGCGGCAAACCTGCCAGGTCTAGCCCAGTTGCAGGTGCTATGATGCCCTGATACTATGCCTACAGTGCGCTTGGGACGGCGGTTTCTCGAGCAAGTCTCGAGCAAGCAGGAGTGAGATACGAATGGAGTACAAGGGCTACATCGGCAAGGTCGAACTGGATGAGAAGTCCAGTTTGTTACGTGGCGAAGTCATCAACCGTGCTCGGTTGGCCGACAAAAGCCACAACCTCTGGGTTGCCGGCATACCTGAAGTCGCCACCCACTCGGACAGCTAGCATCACCCGTCCAGTTACCATGACCACCCCCACCGAATACAGCCCCCTGCGCCCCGGCCTCTTCGAGCGTTGGCTGGTCGTCTGGCACATCGTCTACATCGGCGGCTTGCTGGCCGCGCTGGCCTTTGCCCTGTGGAACACGCGCGGCGCGTGGGGCTGGCGCGAGGCAGCCCTCGTCGCCGTTGTCGCCACGCTCATCGTCGCCTATGCCCGCGTCCTCATCTTCGAGAAGCGCTGGCCCCACCCTACCTGGTTCCTGGCCCTCTACTTCAGCTTCGCCCTGGCGCTACTGGGGCTGGCCGCCTGGCTCAACCCCGTATTTGTCTACGTTATCGGCATGTTGTTTGGCCAGATGTTCGCCATCGTGCCGCCCGTGCTCGTCGTGCCCGGCGTCGTCGCCGTTTTGGCGGTTATCATTCTCAGCGCCAACGGCTGGCAACTGCCCGCTGTCATGAACTGGGCCGCAGCCTTGTCCATCGGCGCCCAGGCAGCGCTCGCGCTGCTGCTCTACTTCTACATCTACCACGTCTTCCGCACCAGCCAGGAGCGCGCCGGTCTGGTCAACGAACTGCGCGCCGCCAACGAGCAACTGGCCCGCGCCCACGAGCAGCAGCGCGAACTCATCCTTCTGCGCGAGCGCGAACGCATGGCCCGCGACCTCCACGACGGCCTGGGCCACTCCCTCGTCGCCCTGTCGGTGCAACTGGAAGCCGTCCAACGTCTCTACGCCGTCGACCCTGACCGCGCCTCGGCCCAGATCGACGACATGAAGCGCCTGACCCGCGATAGCATGGCTGAACTGCGCCGCACCCTCGACGCCCTCCGCACCCCCGATGCCGCTGACCAATCACTACGCGAAGCGATTGAACACTTGTGCGCCACCTTGGCTGCCCGCGCCGGCCTCAAGGTCTCCTGGCGCATCGACGACAATCTTAACCCGCCGCCGCCCGTCGCCGAAACGCTCTGGCGCGTGGCCCAGGAGGCGCTGGCCAACGTCGAACGCCATGCCGCCGCCACAGCCGTCTCGCTGGCCCTCGACGCCCGGCCCGACGCCCTTACCCTGACCATCATCGACGACGGCCACGGCCTGCCGCCCGACGCCGAAACCCGCCCCGGCCACTACGGCCTGCGCGGGATGCGCGAGCGCGTCGAAAGCCTCGGCGGTACGCTCACGCTGTCGTCCAACGACGCCGGCACTACGGTTGCGGCCCGTGTGCCAGTGAACAGTAGCCCAGTCGATCAGGAACGATAACGTCGCAGAGAAGCACCCTGGAACCTAATGCCTAATATACTCTCCCTCCTCGTCATCGAAGACCAAACCCTCATGCGCCAGGGTCTGCGCACTCTGCTCGACCTGGAGCCGGGCATGAGCGTCATCGGCGAAGCAGCCGACGGCGCGACCGGCGTCCGGCTGGCTCTCGACCTGCGCCCCGACGTCGTGCTCATGGACGTCCAGATGCCCGGCCTCAACGGCGTCGAGGCCACGGCCGCCCTCTGCGCCGCCTGGCCCGCCGCCCGCGTCATCATCCTGACCACCTTCGACCGCGACGACTACGTCTTCCAGGCCATTCGCGCCGGGGCGATGGGCTACCTGCTCAAGGACGCCCCGGCCGACGAACTCATCCGCACCATCCGTCGCGTCGCCGCCGGCGAGACGTTCATCCAGCCGGAGATCGCCTCGCGCACCCTGCGCGAACTGCTGCGGCCGGAGCGCTCGCCGCTCGAACCCCTGTCCGACCGCGAGCGCGAAGTGCTTGTCCTGCTGGCCCAGGGCGCGTCGAACAAAGACATCGCCGACCGCCTGATCATCAGCGAGGGCACGGTCAAGAACCACGTCTCCAACATCCTCTCCAAGCTCCAGGCCGAGAACCGCACCCAGGCCGCCGAAATCGCCCGGCGCTATGGCCTGACGTAAAAGAGGTTCCAGGGAAGCGCGCGCTTCCCTGGAACCTGGCCCCTGGAACCTTCTTACTCCGGCCCAGCCAGTTGCACCTGCGCCAGCCGCAGCGCGTAGCTGCGATGGCTGGGCGCGGGCAGGGCATCGCCGGCCCCGTCCGCCGTCAGGATGGTGCGCTGGATGACGCCCACCAGCCGCCCCCCGGCCCACACGCCGCCGCCGGAGTTGCCCGGCGCAACCACCTCGCCGTTGACGTTGCGCAGCGTGTAGCTGGGAATGCCCTGATACGTGATCCACGTCTCCACCACCGCCTCTACCACCGACAGGGCATGCGTCGCCGGATCGCGGTGGACGAGCCGGGCCACGCTGCCCGCCTCGATCGCCACCCCATCGCCCAGCGGCGCGCCCGGCGGCAGCCCGCTCGGCGCTTCCAGCACGATGATGCCGTTGTTGCGGTAGCGAATGAGCTTGCGGAACTCGGCGATGGGCAACGCCACCTCCCGCCCGCTGTAATCCGTCACAATCGCCTCGGCCACCGCTGCGTCGATCTCGCTGTAGTGGTCGTGGGTCACGACCAGCGTGCGTCCATCGACCACCACCAGCGTCCCCAGCCCGTGGTTGATTGCATCCAGCCCCATCGGCCGCCCGCTGTCGTGCATCAGCACCCGGTTGCCACGCCCGTCGAGATAGGGCGCGACCAGACGGATACGCACCGTGGCCCGCAAAATGGCCGCCGCCTCGCTATCCCCCGTCGCCGCCCGCAGCAGTGTCTGCTCCAACTGCGGCGAATCCAGCCGGCGCACGTTGCTCACCGCGAACGAACCCAGAATCATCACCAGTGCCAGAACCAGAAACGCTTTCATCGCCATCCACCTCACCCACCGACTCGGGCGACCCGCCCGGCGCGTGGCCGGTGTGCCGGCCACTGGTTAACAGCGTACCAGCCGCCCATTCCGCCCCCATTCCCCACCGGCAGCGCTACCATTCCCAAATCGATCCAGCGGAAAGGGGCCAGTGTCCAGGGACGAGGTTCCAGGCCATAGCGCGCTTGCCTGGCTCCTGGCCCCTTTTCGAGTGCGTCCTCTTCCAACTGTGCAACGCCGCAGCATGGTATAATGTCCATCATGCCCGTCAGGGTACTGCTCTTTGGCCCGCCACGACTGGAGACACCGGCCGCCACGCCGCCGCTGCCCCGCGCCCGTGGCCGCGCCCTGCTGGCCTATCTGGGCGCGACCCCCAACGCTGGCCCCAGCGTCTACACCCGCGACGCCCTGACCGCCCTCCTCTGGCCTGGCCTGCCCCCCGACGACGCCCGCAACAACCTGCGCCGCGAGCTGTCCCTCCTGCGCCACGCCCTCGGCGACGGCCTGATCGCCGCCGACCGTGCCCAGGTCAGCCTCGACCCCGCCGCCCTGGCCGACGGCCGCCTGTGGATCGACGTGGCCGCCTTCGACGCCCTCGTCGCCGCCGCCGAAGCCCACCGGTACGGTGACCAACGCCACCCGTCCGGCGAACTATGCGACGAATGCGTGGCCTGGCTGGAAGAAGCCGAGAGCCTCTACACCGCCGACTTCCTGGCCGGCTTCAGCCTGCCCGACAGCGCCCCCTTCGACGAGTGGCAGCGCTTCGCCGGGCAACGGCTGCGCGCCACGCTCGATGTCGTCCGCAGTCGTCTGAGCGCCTGGTACATCGACCAGGGTGACACCGCCCGTGCCCTCGACACCGCCCACCGTCGCCTCGTGGCCGACCCGCTCAACGAAGCCGCCCACCGCGACCGGCTGCGCGCCCTGGCTCTCGCCGGCCAGTGGGCCACCGCCCTGCGCGAACACGAACAGTTTGTTCGCCAGTTGGCCGCAGAGATCGGCGCGCCGCCCGAACAGGCGACGCTGGCCCTGGTCGAAGATGTGCGCCGCGGCCGCCTTGCCCCCCTCCGGCAAGTGACGCGTGACGAACGACGCGTGATGGGTTCAGAAGTGATTGCGGCCGACCCACAACCTGTCTCTTATACACATCTGACGCTGCCGACGAGCGATCTAGTGTAGATCTCGGTGGTCGCCGTATCATTAAAAAAAAAAAAAGAAAAGATCACGACAAGCCCAGAATCATCACTAACAAGAAAACCAAGTGCGATGACACACGACAACCAGACACAAACGACGATCACATAAGCGTCCAGAGATCACACATAGAACAACACAGCAATGAAAACGCCAGAACTA
>CALLZA010000273.1 GCA_937858165.1 uncultured Ardenticatenia bacterium | reverse complement strand
TGACTTCCGTATCTGATGTCATGCTCTAATGCTGTTCGACAGTGAATCTGCCTCGTCTACTGTGTCTAGAGAGAATAATGGTGGGGGATAACTGCTCACACAGTACTAGTTATCGGTTGTGACTTGGTTGTGCGCGTGTTTCACGAGTATCATTTCTCTGGGATCTATATGTGTTTTTTTTCAAGCAGAAGACGGCATACGAGATCTAGTACGGTCTCGTGGGCTCGGAGATGTGTATAAGAGACAGCCTCTGCCCCGGCCCTATCGCCGGGCCGATGACAGGAGTTCAGACCATGCAGGCCAACCAGACCGACAACGGGCCGATCTTCATCGTCGGCTACATCCACACCGGCACCAGCTTACTCAAGAGCATGCTGCGCCGCGACCCGTCCCTGTTCACCGCCGCGGGCGAGACCCACTTCTACCAGGACCTCAACCGCTACCGCCGCCAGTTCGCCGACCTCGACGACCCTCGCGTCTTCCGTGACTTCGTCTACCTGATCGTCGCCCTGGCCTATCTGGGCACCAAGCGGGCCAACCAGCGCGATGACCACAGCCTGGCCACGTTCAACCTGACCGAGGTGCAATTCGACACCCTGCTGGCCGACGTGCAGACCGCCGCCGTCGCCGTGCCCGCGCCGCAACGCCACGCCGCCCTGTTTGGCCTGGTGATGGACGCGCTGACCCGGCTCAACGGCCGCCAGCGCTGGCTGGAGAAGACGCCCGAACACGTCTACTTCCTGCAAGACATCCTCAGCGTGCGCCCCGACGCCCGCGTCGTGGAACTGGTGCGCGACCCGCGCGCCGCCCTGGCCTCGCGCAAGCACCGCCGCACCGACGAATGGCTCGACGCCAAAGAGGCCCAGGAACAACTCGCGCCCGACCGCAGCACCAACTACGACACGCTCATCGACAGCTACATGTGGAAAGAGTCGATCGACTCCGCCCGCGACGCCCGCCGCAACTTCCCCGGCCGCGTCCTGTCGGTGCGTTATGAGGACATGGTCGCCCGGCCCGAAGAAACCATCCGCCACATCGGCCGCTTCCTCGACGTGCCCTTCCGCCCGGAGTTCCTGCAAGTGGGCTGGATCAACGCCACCACCAAGGACGCCGCCAACGCCGCCGACGGCATCAGCCAGGCCGCCGTCGACCGCTGGAAGCAAAGCCTGTCGCCGCAGGAGATCTACGTCTGCCAGACCGCGCTGCGCCGCGAGATGAAGGAGTTCGGCTACGCCGCCGCGCCGGTCGGTGTGGGCGGCGTGGTCAAAGCGCCGGTCGTGCTGGGCCGCAGCGCCGTCCACCTGGTGGCGCGGCTGGGCAAGCGGCGGCCGGCGGGCATCGACCAGCGCCGCGGCCACACCGTGCAGCGCGTCTACCGGCGCCTGACCCGCACCCTGGGCATTCAGAAGTAGCGCCCGCCGCCACCCACACGGAGAGACGCATGTCCTACCAGCCGCTCGTCAGCCTGGGGATGCCCGTCTACAACGGCCAGAACTACATGGCCGCCACGCTCGATTCGCTGCTGGCTCAGACCTGCGGCGACTTCGAGTTGATCATCGGCGACAACGCCTCGACCGACGACACCGAGGCCATCGGCCGCGCCTACGCCGCCCGCGACCCGCGCGTCCGCTACCACCGTAACGAGAGCAACATCGGCGCGTCGGCCAACTATAATCTGACCTTCGAGATGGCCAACGGCCGCTACTTCAAGTGGGCCACCCACGACGACCTCTGCGCGCCGACCTTCCTGGAGCGTTGTGTCGCCGCCCTGGAGGCCGACCCCGACGTGGTGTTGGCCCTGTCTCTTATACACATCTGACGCTGCCGACGAGCGGTCTAGTGTAGATCCTGGGGGTCGCCGTATCATTAAAAAAAAAAAAGAACTATATACTCTCACGAGGTGCGACAGCGCATCTCATAGATTACACAGTACCAACGATAACACAATAAAAGACGTGACATCCGAATAACACCGAGCCACC
>CALLZA010000272.1 GCA_937858165.1 uncultured Ardenticatenia bacterium | reverse complement strand
TCTTCTGTGTTGTAGTTGACAATGTGATGTGTGATGTTATATGGGTTGTGCTGTGTGTGTGATGTAGGATTGTTTAGGTTTTGTGCTCATGGTAGTATCTGATGTGTGATTCATATGTCGGTAGTGTTTTTTTTTCAAGCAGAAGACGGCATACGAGATCTAGTACGGTCTCGTGGGCTCGGAGATGTGTATAAGAGACAGGTGGACGGGTCGAACACTTTGAAGCGCGCCTGTGGCTGCCCGGCCAGACGGGTATCGACGGCCGCCTCGGTCAGCGACAGCGGCCGGCCTTGCAGCAGGTCGAGCGCGGCCTGCGGCTCCAGCGCCCGCAGCCGCTCGCTGCGGCCGACGACCACAAACGGGATGGGCTCGGCCGCGGTCAGGTCTTGGGCCCCCAAGGCCACGGCCAGAATCGTCACGTCGCCGGCCAGCGCGCCCAACGGGGCCAACACCTGCCCGATGGGCGGCTGGCGCTCGATGATCGCGGCCAGCAGATCGCTCTGATCGCGGTAGGCCACGTCGAGCCATTGCCAGTCGGCCGGCAGGCTCAGAGTGTAGCGCAGGTCGCTGTCGGTGACGGTCACCCAGTCGCCGCCGGCCAGGGCGGCGCTGCGGACGAGCACCGGCTGTTGCCCCAGGGCGCGCATGACCAGCCAGAGGGAGAGGATGAGCGCCAGCGTCAGCAGGCCATAGACGAGGAGGGCGCGCAGGTCGTAGTCGGCAGCGCCGGCCGTGTCGCCGGTCGGCCGCGCGCGGGCCAGCGGGCCAACGCGGGGCGGCGCGGGCGATGGGGCGGCTTTGGCCTTGGCCCGTTTGGCGAGCGTATAGCCACAGTGCCAGCAGGCGGTGTCGCTTGGCAGCACGGGCTTGCCGCAGTTGGGGCACGTCTCGCTCATCGGGGAGCTTTCCCGGTCATGAGTGGGCGAAGTGTAAAGTAGTTTACAGTTACGGTGTAGCGTGCTTGCGCGACAGGAGCATTCATCGCCTGTATCATAACCATATCATTAGGCAACACAAATAGTCCTCCTTTTTCTCCTCTTCCCGCAAAGAGCCCTGCTACCCGGCAGGGCTTTTTTGCGTCTAATCCCCCTCCCCTTGGGAGGGCCTAGGAGAGTGTCGGGCGACCGCGCGCCGAAGACCCTCTCCCACAGGGCGAGGGAATCAAACCCTGCCGTGCAGAGGAGCAACCGGCTAGAATGGGGTGATGTCCGACCTGATTGAACTCATTCGTTCCCGTCGCTCCATCCGCCGCTACACGGACGAGAGTGTGCCGGCCGAGTTGGTCGAGCGCCTGCTGACGGCCGCCACCTGGGCACCTTCGGCCCACAACCGCCAGCCGTGGCGATTCGCCATCCTGGAGGATGGCGCGACAAAGGCCCGCCTGGCTACGGCGATGGGTGAGAGGCTGCGGCACGACCTGGCCGCCGATGGACTGGACAGCGCGGCCATCGAACGCGACGCCGGCCGCGCCTACGCCCGCATCAGCGGCGCGCCGCTGCTCATTCTCCTCTGCCTGACGCCGGCCGACATGGATGACTACCCCGACGCCCGCCGCCGCGGCCACGAGATGACGATGGCTGTCCAGAGCGCGGCCATGGCCGGGCAAAACCTGTTGCTGGCCGCCCACGCGCTGGGGCTGGGGGCGTGCTGGCTGTGCGCACCGCTCTTCTGCCCCGACGTGGTAGTCGAAACGCTGGCCCTGCCGCCCGACTGGCAGCCGCAAGGGCTAATCACCGCCGGCTACCCAGCCGAAACGAAAATAAAAACGCGCGCGCCCTTGGGCACGCGCGTTTGGAGAGTCACGAGTGATTAAAGAGTGGTAGCCAGTCACTCGTCACTTCTTACACGACGACGACCTCAATCACCGGCCGCTTCCGCGTTTCATCGTAGAGAAAGCGGTTGAGCGCGCCTTCGATGGCCCCGGCGGAGATGGGCATATTCTGGCGCTGGGCCTCGGCCGCCGTGCGGGCGATGAGCTTCTCCGCTTCCAGCAGCAGCTCTTCGGCCTCCTTCTCGTTGACGAAGCCGCGCGTGCTGAGTTGGGGAGGCCCGGCCAGCCCGCCGCGGCCGTCGGTGCGCACGGCGGCGAAGAAGTAGCCCGCCTGCGCCAGCCGGTCGCGGTCGCGCACCTCGGCCCAGCCGATATCACCCACGCCGGAGCCGTCAACGAAGACGTAGCCGCCGGGCAGCCGGTCGCGCACGGTCATGCTATAGGGCGTCAGGTCGATGGGTGTACCGTTCTCGACGACGGCCACGCGCTCGGCGGGGATGCCCAGCGTCTGTCCGATCTGGCCGTGCAGCTTCAGGTGGCGCAGCTCGCCGTGAACCGGGATGAGGAACACCGGCTTGATCAGGTTGATCAGCAGCTTCATCTCCTCGCGGCTGGCGTGGCCGGAGACGTGGACTTTGGCGATGCGGTCATAGAGGACGGTCGCCCCGCGCCGGTAGAGCTGGTTGATGGTGCGGTAGATGAGTTCTTCGTTGCCGGGGATGGGATGGGCGGAGAAGACAACCGTGTCCCCTTCCTGGATGCTCAATTGCTTGTGCTGGCCGCGCGCCAGACGGCCCAACACGGCCGATGGCTCCCCCTGCGACCCGGTGACCATGATCACCACCTTGCTCGGCGGCAGGTTGACCGCCTGGCCGATGTCGATGATCAGGTCGTCGGGCAGTTCCAGATAGCCCAACTTGCGGGCGATCTTGACCGCGTCGCGCATGGAGCGCCCGGCGATGGCCATCTTGCGGTCGAACTTCTGCGCCGCCGCGGCGGCGATCTGGACGCGCGAGATGAGCGAGGCAAAGGTAGCGACGATGATGCGCCCGGATGCACCGCGGAACACGTCCTCGAAGCCCTCGGCCAACTCCATCTCCGACTCCGTCCAGCCGGGGCGATCGGCATTGGTGCTGTCGGCCAGCAGGGCCAGCACGCCGCGCTGCGAGAACTCGGCCAGCTTGGCAAAGTCGGGCGGCCAGCCGTCGATGGGCGTATGGTCAAACTTATAGTCGCCGGTGTGGACAATCAGCCCGGCCGGCGTGGTGATGCCGAAGCCGACACAGTCGGGAATGCTGTGGGCAACGTGGAACGGCTCGACCTTAAAGGGGCCAATCTGGAGTATTTCGCCCGCGCGGAAGGAGATCAGCTCCACTTCGTCCAACTGGCGCGCCTCGCGCAGCTTGGCCTCGATCAGCCCCAGCGTCAGCGGCGTGGCATAGATAGGCGCCTTGATGTCTTCGACGAGGTGCGGCAGCGCGCCGATGTGGTCCTCGTGGCCGTGGGTAATGAGGATGGCCCGGATCTTCTCCAGGCGGCCCTCTTCCATGAGATAGTGGTAGTCGGGGATGATCAGATCGACGCCGAGCATGTCGTTTTCGGGAAACATGACGCCGGCGTCGACAATGATGATGTCGTCCTCATATTCGAAGACGGTCATGTTCTTGCCGATCTCGCCCAAACCCCCCAAGGGTAGAATACGTAGCATACTTGTCATATTGACCGTAAATTGTAGGGGATTTGTCTGGGCGCGTCAAAGGGAGAATGCGCCTGCAGAGCGATTCTATAGAATCGCTCCTCCCCGACCAACGCAGTAGAGAGCGATTCTGGAGAATCGCTCTACGGGCTAGAGGGTCGTGGCCCCCTGGACAACGACCCACAGGACAAGAATGAGTACGACCATGATCGCCGCCAGGGCCAGCGTCAGCGGCCACAGGCTGCGTTGTCGTTCGGCCGCCGGCTGCGCGACCACCATCTGTGGGGCCGCCGCCTGCGCGGCCACCGTCTGCGCCGCGGCGATGGGCCGCGTGATGGCCGGCACGGCCATCGGCCGCGTGCTCTCGTCGGCCCGCGCCCCATACTGGATGATAGCCACGGTAATGTCTGTCTCTTATACACATCTCCGAGCCCACGAGACCGTACTAGATCTCGTATGCCGCCTTCTGCTTGAAAGAAAACCAAAATATCAGTATCAGACAGGAAATTACTCTCATTATAAATTAGTTAATGTGATTTCAAATA
>CALLZA010000271.1 GCA_937858165.1 uncultured Ardenticatenia bacterium | reverse complement strand
TTATAGTAGAGAAGCTAGCATGCCTGATTATGTGTCTTGTGCGATCCGATACGTGTACGAGTGAGTAGATAGAGTGCTTGTGTGCATTGTCTGTGTGTTTGCTTATAAGTTGAGCTGTGCGCTGGTTTGGTTTTTTTTCAAGCAGAAGACGGCATACGAGATCTAGTACGGTCTCGTGGGCTCGGAGATGTGTATAAGAGACAGCCGGTGTAGTCGTAGGCGGTCAGCATCGTAATCGGTTCCTGGCGCGCCTTTTTGGCGACCAGTCGGGGCACGGTGACTTTTCTGCGTTCCATGTGGGGATCTCCTTCGTGTGTGAGGCCGAAGCGTCGCACCCACGCGGATCAGCGGTTGGTCTGATCGCCGCGCGCCGCTTCGAGTGCGCGGGTCAACTCCAGGACAATCAGCGCCGCCTGCTCCGGCGTGATGTAGACGTTGGTCTCGTCGGCGCGAAACAACTGCTCGGCTTCGACACAGTCCTCCTGGAAGGATAGACAAATATCATCCTCAAATTCGCTATCGCTGTCATCGTAGTAGATTCTCAGTTTCAGGCTGCCGTCGAGAAGGGTGATGGCGGACATTGGCTCTGTTCCTCCGGTTGGCGTTGCGCCCACGGGTTGGGGCGACACAACTATTGACCGACAGACGTCATTTCTCCTGGCTGCTCATGTGGATATAGCCGCGGCGGACGGCGCGCGCGTCTTCGATGGTGATGAAGGCGTTGGGGTCGACGCGCTCGGCAATGGCGCACAACTCGTCGGCCTCCTTGCGCCGGACAATGGCGACGATCATGCCGACGGTGCCGCCGCGGCCGTGGCCCCAGCCGACCGTCGCGCCATAGCCGGCGGCGTGGATCTGTTCGACGATCCGTTGCGCCTGGTAGCGCGAGATAATGCGCACGTTGGCGTAGCCCGACGCGGTGCGCTCGTCGAGCAACATCCCCACCACGGTGCCGACCGAGAAGCCCAGGCAGTAGCCCAGCACGTTCCAGATGTTGTCGAGGTTGTTGACGACCTCGGCGATGGCGATGACGTAGGCCAACACCTCGAAGAAGCCGGCGATAAACGCGGCGACCTTCTTGCCGCGCATCATGACCAGGACACGCAGGGTGCTGATGGCGATGCCGAAGACGCGCAGGGCGAAGATGAGCAGCGCGCCCAGCAGCACGTCGGCCGTCAGAGGGGGAAAGTCGAAAGCGAACATGGGGTATACCTGAATCGCAAGCCTATTTTACCTGCGCCGCGCCGCGCGCCAAAGAAAAGGGCGCTCCCGCATTTGCACAGGAGCGCCCACGTGGCCGGTGTGTGGCCGGGGACGGGCTAGAGGTTGGTCACAGGCAGCGAGCCGACGGGGACGTTGAGGATCAGGAAGCTGGCGTTGACCCAGCCCTGGCGGCCGTCGCGCAAGATGACTTTGATCCAGGTCGACGAGGCATTGCGCGCCAGTAACGTCACCGTCGTGCCGTTGCTGATCGTCGTGATCGACGGATGGCTGGCGTCCGGCCCGGTGCGCACGTTCAGCGCGCCGGTGTTGACTGTACCCAGCGCGCCGGTAGGCGGCGGGGGTGTGGGCGTCGTGCCGGTGATCGGCGTCAGGTTGCCGACGGGGATGCTCGTTCGCACGTAGAGCGCGCTGACCCAGCCGATGGTGCCATTGGGCAGCGACACCTGCACCCAGGTGGCGTCGGCGTTGCGGAAGCCGGTCAGGTTGACGACGTTGCCATTGCTGAGCCGGGCGAACGACGCGAAGTTGACGCCGGGGCCGTTGCGCACATTCAGGCGATAGGCGGTCACCGTCGCCGTGCCGGGGAACTGCCCACCCGTGCCGGGCTGGCCGGAAAGCAGAGTGTAGCTGAAGCGCATCTCGGCCAGGGCCGCATTCTCATAGTACTCGATGCGCACCGGAACCGCGCCGCCGGCGACGGTGGCCTCGGCGGTGAACGTCTGCGCCGGGCGATCCCACCAGGCGTCGATGATCAGTTGGTTGTTGACCCAGACGCGCACGCCGTCATCACTGGTAGCGGCGAAGCGGTAGCGGCCAGGGGCCAGGCTGAGGTTGGTTGTCCAGCGGGCGGAGAAGTTATCGACGGGAATCTGGGGCGCGGGCGTGCCGTAGCCCCAGTTATAGTTGACCGCCGTCTCGTCGCGCACGACGACCGGCAGACCGCTGAGGCCCATGTTGCTGTAGTACTCGGCGCGCCACCCGGAGGCGGGAGGTGGCGTGACGACAGACACGCGCTCCCAACCCAGCCGCGCCTCGGCCCGCTCGGTGTTCTCGAAGTACTCCATCTTGACCGGGATGGCTCCACCGGCCACGTCTACATCGACGGTGTAGCGGGTCGCCGGCTGCACGCGCCACTGGTCGATGACCAGCACGTTGTTGACCCACAGCCGCACGCCGTCATCGGCGATGACGGTGAAACGGTAGCGTCCAGCATCCAGGTTCAGGTTGCGCACCCAACGCACCGAGAAGAAGTCGGCCGGGAAGCCGGCGGTGGGCGTGCCAAGCCCCCAGTTGAAGTTGATGTTGGTGGTGGTTCCGGTCAGCGTCGGCGCGCCGCTGAGGCTGGTGTTGGTGAAGTACTCGTTGAACCAGTTGCCGGAGGGCGTGGGGGGCGGCGGCGCGTTGAGAGCCACGTAGCCCATCCGGGCCACGGCTACGCCGCCCGCTTCGTAGTATTGCACGGTGATGGTGTGGTTGCCTGCGCCCAGGAAGACGTCGGCGGTGATAGTGCGCACCTGGCTGTCGTACCAGGCGTCGATGATGAGCACGTTGTCGACCCAGACGCGCATGCCGTCGTCGGCCGTGGCCGAGAAGCGGTAGGTTCCCGCCGGCAGGCTGGCCGTCTGTGTCCACTGGGCGGAGAAGTTGTCGGTGAAGACCTGGGTTGCCGGCGAACCGCCGCCCCAGTCGAAGTCGATGCTGGCGTCCTGGCGCACCAGGACTGGATTGCCCGACAGGTCGCGGTTGTTCCAGTAGCGCCCTTCCCACGCGCCGCCCTGGGCGCCGAGGTTGAGGGTGCTGGTGGTCAATGCGCCGCTGACGAACACAACCAAAACAGCGGCGAGGAGGACAAGCCGCAGGCGATGGAGTGGAAACCATCTGTTCATGAGGACACTCCTGTAGCGTCGCGGCATGATCGGGAACACCGTGCAAGCCACGACAAACCAGCGCGAACGGCCGCGCTGTAGACACATGACATAATGATAGTCCCCGTGCTACCCTATGTCAAGTGTAGGGCGGGAATCCATCGCGCCCTACGACGAGAGGGGGCGGACAAGTTCACGTGTATCGCCAACGCGGCGTGTTAGCCGCAATTCGTCGAGGTGTTCCAGCAGGGCGATGGCGTACTTGCGGCTCGTGCCCAACACGTCGCGCGCTTCCGCGGCGGTGATGGAGCCGCGCTCTCGCAGGTGGCGTTCGAGGCGGGCGATGAGGTCAGTGTAAAGGGGCTGGGTGTAGACGACTTCGTCGTTGATGGGGCGCAGTTGGCCCAGGTCGACCAGAGCGAAGTAGAGCGCCTCGCCGACAAGCGCCTTGCACTCCTTGACGCTGGGCGAGTTGACGCCCTGGGCATCGAGAACGGCGTTGAGCCGGGCCACGGCCGCGGCCTGCGCCGCAGAGAAGCGCACCCGGTGGTCGGGCAAGTGCAGCAGCGCGCCGGATTCGGCCGTCGCGCCCGTCGCCAGCAGGCTCTCGCGCAGGGCGGCGAAGAGGGGCGGCGTCAACTGGAGGCGGCTGCGCAACTCTTCGCGCTCCATACCCGGGCGAAGTGGGGCGGCGGCGTGGTACCTGTCTCTTATACACATCTCCGAGCCCACGAGACCGTACTCGATCTCGTATGCCGGCTTCTGCTTGAAAACAAAAAACTACGTCACTTCCGGTCGGCCCGCCCTTTGTCACGGCCGGTTTCTGCACTGAAACTACCGACTAGCCTCGCACCCGGTGCGACCTCACCTGCTATTCTTCCCCATTCTGCCGTGATACGTCCGCTACTGATCACTATTT
>CALLZA010000270.1 GCA_937858165.1 uncultured Ardenticatenia bacterium | reverse complement strand
CGCCTATCTGGCTGGGCTAGAGCAGCGCGCGGCCGCGGGGCGGTCGCTGGACGGCATCGCCTCGGTGGCGTCGTTCTTCGTCTCACGGGTCGATACGCTGGTGGACAAGCGGCTGGAGGGGATCATCAAAGAGGGCGGTGCCAGGGCCGAGGCGGCGACAGCGTTGCTGGGCCGGGCGGCAATCGCCAACGCCCGGCTGGCCTACGCCGATTTCAAGCAGTTCTTCGGCGGCGAACGGTTCGCGCAGCTGCAAGCCCAGGGAGCGCGGGTGCAGCGGCCGTTGTGGGCCAGCACCGGCACCAAGAACCCGGCCTACAGTGACGTGGTCTACGTCGATGAGCTGATTGGGCCGGATACGGTCAACACCGTGCCGCCGCAAACGTTGGCCGCGCTGCTCGACCACGGGCAGGCAGCGCTGGCTTTGGAAACGCAACTCGATCAAGCACGTCAAACGCTGGCCGATCTGGAAGAGCTGGGCATCTCGATGGTCGAGGTGACCGACCAACTGGAGCACGAGGGGGTGGCGTCGTTCGCCGATGCCTTCGCGTCGCTGCTGGCGGGCGTTGAGATGCGGCGGGGCGTGGCCGCGTAGAGGTCGGGTTTCTAGACCTTCTGCGCCAGGACGAACAAGTGCCCGGCGTCAGGTGGTGAATCGTCCAGTGAATCGCTGATGAATTGCGACCAGTGAACGGCGAACCCGGCCTCTCGCAACAAGGTCAGGTTCGCCGGCGCGTCGTAGTGGCTCCAGTACATGGGCATGCCAAAGTAGTCATCGTCGTAGTCGTCATCAATGTCGGCCGCCCCCAGGCACAGGAAGGCGTAGCCGCCCGGCCGCAGCACCCGATGGAACGCAGCCAGAATGCCGGCGTGTTTTTCGCGTGGGACGTGGATAATGGCGTAGTAGGAGCAGACGGCGTCGAACGCGGCCGGAGCCAGGCCGAGCGCGGTCAAGTCCTGACAGGCGAACGTCGCGCCGGGCACGTTGGCGCGGGCCAGGGCCAACTGGGCCATAGCAAAATCAACGCCGACGACGCGATGCCCGGCCGCGGCCAGCCGCGCGGCAATGGGCAACCCCGCGCCACAACCGGCGTCGAGCACCCATGCGCCGAGCGACAGCCGCGTCAGCAACTGATCGAGCGCCAGAACGTCCGGCGAGGCTGTGGTACGCGCCCGCAAGTAAGCCGCGGCAATGGTGTTGTAGCCCGCCTGAACAGTCGCCCCACGTTTCATAGAGCCGATTGTAAGCCAGAAACTCAATGGAAGAAAACAGCGCGCACCAGGTCGTCCTCGCGCCTGCGCGATAGCTCGACGGCCGTCTTGGCGTCGTCGAGCGAAAAGCGGTGGGTGAGCGGAAAAGTCATGTCCGGATCGATAGCGAGGGATGGCCCGAACTGTGGCCGTCTTTTGCGCCGCGTGGGCGCGCCGCAGCCAGCACTGATGGCGACCGCGTAGTGATTTACACAGTATCGGGGCTGATGACGCCAGGGGACAGGGTGCGCGGGCTGATAGAGTAGAGGCAAACAAAAACCCCCGCCACAGCGGGGGTTCATTCAGCGGAGAGGGTGGGATTCGAACCCACGGTGACCTCACAGCCACAACGCTTTTCGAGAGCGCCCCGATCAACCGCTCCGGCACCTCTCCTAAAAACAGTAAGCAGTATCCAGTTGTCAGTAATCAGTGGGGAGTATAGCAGAGAATTGTGTATTGGAAAAGCCCCTTATCCTGCCCGTAGACGGCGGAAAAACTGCTGCAACAACTCCCCCGCCTCGTCGGCCAGCACGCCGCGGGTCACTTCGACGCGGTGGTTGAACTCCGGCCGGCCGAGCACATCGACCACCGTGCCGTCGGCCCCAAAGCGTGTGTCCGTGGCCCCATAGACCAGCCGCGCCAACCGCCCCTGGATCATCGCCCCGGCGCACATCGGGCACGGCTCCAGGGTGCAGTAGAGTGTCACGCCGATCAGCCGCCAGTTGTCCACGCGCGCCGCCGCCTGTCGCAGGGCGATCATCTCGGCGTGGGCTGTCGGGTCGCGGTCGCTCTCCTTGCGGTTGTAGCCCACGCCGATGACCGCGCCATCGAGCACCGCCACCGCGCCCACGGGAACCTCGTCCAAGGCCAGCGCCTCGGCCGCCTGGGCCAGGGCCAGCCTCATCCACGCTTCGTCGTCCATCGCTCGCTATTATACCGGCCCCACACAGACGCGCAGCCTGAGAGAACGTCATGCGTCAGAAGATGACCTAAGGGCGCAAAGAACGCAAAAAGGAGGTCTTCCTGGCGTTCTTTGTGTCCTTAGCGGCCTTGGCGCGAGGTCTTCTTCCGACATTGCAATGGCCCGGCAACCAGGGCCTCACCGTGATCGCGTTGCGCCCTATCTGTGGTAGAATGCCATTGGATCGACTTTGATCGAGCCTTCATTGCCGCCCTCGAAGAAAACAAACAGCAGGCAAGCTCATCTGGGTGGAACCAATGTCTGTCACCCGACGTCCTGTTAGATAGGCCTTAAACCCGGCCAATGACGCGCGCCTGCTTGGCCCGTCTGGCCCAGTTCCCCATTTGCGGAGGATTGCATATGACTCTCCAACGATCGACCCGTTTGCTTGTGGTCCTGCTGGCGCTGTCGCTGGCGCTCGTCGCCTGTCGTCGCGGCCAGACGGAAGCCGTGCCTACCATCGCCCCGGCGGCCGAAGCGCCGACAACGACGGCCGAGGAGCCGGAAGGCGCTGCCCAACCGACCGAGCCGCCCGACGCCCCGGCGGAACCGGAGCCGACGGCCGTGCCCGTCGTCGCCCGACCTGTAGCCGTCGAGGACATCGACTGGGCGCCGCAGGTCATCGCCAGCGACCCCGCGCCCGGCGGAGAGATTCCGGCCAACGCGCCCATCACCGTGCGCTTTGACCAGCCGATGGATCAGGCGTCAGTCGAAGCTGCCTTCTCCGTCACTCCGGAGGTAAGCGGCGAGTTGTCGTGGCCGGAGCCGGCCGTGGCCGTCTTCACCCCGGCCGAGGCGCTGACCCAGGGCGAGACCTACAGAGTATCCCTGGCCGAAACCGCCGCCTCGCTCAACGGCCAGACGCTGCCCGAACCGGTCGAGTTCACCGTGCAGACGACCGGACCGCTGGCCGTCAGCCAGACCAGCCCCGAAGATGGCGCGTCCGCCATCGGCACCGACGCGGCCATCACCGTCGTCTTCAACAAGCCGGTCGTGCCCCTCGTCGCCAGCGGCGAACAGGCCGGCCTGCCCCAACCGCTGACCTTCGACCCGCCGGTCGAGGGGCGCGGCGAATGGACTTCCACCAGCATCTACCGCTTCGTGGCCGATCCGGCGTTGGCCGGGGCCACGACCTATACCGTTACCGTCGATCCGACCCTGACCGACGTGACCGGCAGCGTCATCCAGAACGCGCCGACCTTGACCTTCACCACCGTCGGCCCGGAAGTGGCCACCGTTGTGCCGCAGAATGACGCCGAGCGCATTGCCCCGACCTCGCCCATCACCGTCACCTTCAACATGCCAATGGACCCGGCCGGCACGGCGGGCGCGCTGAGCCTCAGCGCCGGCGATGCCGCGGTAAGCTACGCTGCCGAGTGGCAGGACGATAACCGCGTCGTCGTGCTGACGCCCACCGAGCCGCTGCCGCTGGAAACGACGGTCACTGTGACCGTTGGCGCGGCTGCCCCGGCGGCCAACGGCGGCGCGACGATGGATGGCGACCACGTCAGCGCCTTCGACGTCGTGCCCTTCCCGGCCGTTCTTTCGACGACCCCGCCCGACGGCGCAGTAGCTGACACCTGGCAGCGCGGCTTCAACGTCGAGTTCGCCTCGCCCATGAACGACGAGACGATCATCGACCAGTTCGTCATCGAACCCGACCCCGGCGACGTGGACACCTTCGTGAACGAGTGGGAGGGCGGCTACTCCGTCTTCCTCGACTTCCCGCTGGAGCCGAACACAACCTATACCGTCACCATCCCGGCCACGGCGGCCGACCAGTATGGCAACACCCTGGC
>CALLZA010000269.1 GCA_937858165.1 uncultured Ardenticatenia bacterium | reverse complement strand
CTTGTATGCTTGGCCTAGGTGTCTCTTTTCTTGCGTGTCGCGATTGTGATATTGTTGACGTCAGTGTGTGTATTGCTTTTTTTTTTTTTTTTGTGTATTTTTTTTTTTTAATGATACGGCGACCACCGAGATCTACACTAGATCGCTCGTCGGCAGCGTCAGATGTGTATAAGAGACAGGGAAGATGCCATCCGGGGCGTTGACCGTGCCCGTCGGCTCGCCCGCGTCGGGCGCGGGCAGATCGATGGTCGGCAGTTCGCCGAAGTGCATCGTGCCGCTGTCGGCGATGAGGTCGATGTAGAGGTCACCATCCAGGAAGAAGTAGAGGGCCGCGCCGCTCAACTGCTGCGTGAAGAGGTCGGCCTGCGAATCCTCCGGGCAGGCGACGAGCGTCGACGGGCCGGGGGTGAGGGTGATGGCGCTGCCGTCGGCGGTGTACTGGGCCAGGACGGTGTTGCAGTCGGCGGTGATGGCCGCCGTGCCGTCCTCAAGAAACTCGATGGTGTAGCGGGTGGAGTCGGCCACGGCGATCGGCTCTACGGCCGTGATCGTGCCCAGCCACTGCCACACCGTGCCGACCAGGGCGGCGTCAACCGCGCCGGTCGGGGTCACGTCGGCCGCAGCCTCGGCCGTGTAGTAGTCGATCGGGCCGCCGTTGGCCCAGACGATCGCCAGCGTCGCGCCGTCGCCCTCGATGCGATACTGCGCCGCGCCGGGGAACGTCTCCAGCATCTGGTTGAAGAGCGACGTTTCGGGGCAGAGGGCCTTGGTGGTCATACCCAGTTCCATCATCAGGCTGCCGTCGCCGGGCGTGGCGTAGATGCCGCTGCCGCGGTTGCAGTCGAGCTGGGCAAAGAACGTGCCGTCGTCGTTGAAGATCAGGTTGTACTCGCTGGGAGTCGGCACGTCGATGGCCGTGGTCGCGCCGCCGTTGGGGTCGCGCCGCTCCCAGAACCACAGCTTGTTGACCAGGGCCGGGTCGGCCGTATGGGCCAGAGGGGTCGTCTCAGACGGCTCTTCGGCCGGCGGGGCCGCTTCTTCGACGGCCGGGGCTTCGGTCGGCAACGTCTCCACGGCCGACTCAACGGTGGGTTGCGTTTCCGCTTCGGGTGTCTGGCCGCCGCAGGCCGCCAGGGCAACCAACAGCACCAGACTCAGCAAAACAAACAGACGTTTCATTGATGTTCATCTCCTCATACAATGCGTTCAGTAACGTGCCGTGCGTCATGCGCGCGGCTTTATCGGGAGCTACGCTCTCAGAGAGTAACGTCTAATCGTGAAAGGGGGTTCCCATCGTCGGGACGGTCTCGCCGACGCTCATCCGGGACTCATGTGGTGGGGCGTGGTTGAGCGGGGGTGGGCGCTGTCTACTCTCGGCTAGGGCCTAGGTAATCCTCAAGCCGCAACTCGTCGTTGATGGAACCCTTGTCCGGGTCCCAGATGATCATCGTCCGGCTACGGCTGATTTCAAACTTTAGCCGATCTTCGGCTGGGGCGTTGTGAACCGTCGGAATCCACCACAGCGGAATGGACAGGATTCGGCCGTCAGTGAGATCAACGTGGATGTAGGCATCATCAAAGCGCACGTCGTGGATTGTGGCCTGACGAGGGAAGGTATACTCAGAAACGGGGTATGCAATAGCATACCTCTTGACGGTGAGATCTTCCTCAACCCCCTTTGCCTTTGAAGTCATTCCATTGCTCCAGCAAGTAAGCTCGATTCTGTTCGATAATTCTTAGCGCCTGCCGAAGTTCGTGCTGTCGAAGAACTCGGCCACTTCTTGCCACCTCTATTTCAGGCTCCAGCCATACCTTGGCATCGTTCGTATCGTCCTGAGCCCCTTTGCCGATGTGAACGCTGGCGCGGTTCTCAGATAAGGCGTCGTAGCTGTGGAGCTAGAAGATGAACGACCCGGCAACCAGTATCTTAGGACTCATATGCGTCCATTACTATAGCATGGCATGGAAGTCAAAGCGTTGGGCAAGTAGCCAATTCGAGCGCATCAAGATACGCCATGGCTTCGTCCGCCGTCCCACCGCACATCTCCGCGCTCGGTCGCAGCCCGACGCAGAACGCCGGCCGCTCCGGCAGGCCGAACAGGCGGCAGCGATTGTCGTCGGTGAGTTGAGCGCAGCGCACCCCGGCCGGCTTGCCGTCGGGCATGCCGGGGATGGGCGAGGCGATGGATGGGGCGACGCAGCACGCGCCGCAGCCGGGGCGGCAGAGGAAAGCGGGGGGGCAGGGGAGCGGGGGAGCAGGAGGGAGCAAGGTGCGTTCTCGTAACCTTAGTTGCTCGTTTGTGCGGGTATCATCGAAGCGTATCGCCGGGACGATTATAGGCTACCGCCTCGATTTGAAAGTCACCGTACGTCAGTGGGCCTTCGGGCAATAGCCACAACACTTCGCCGCGCACGGGGATATTCAGGCCGCCACGCTCGCCCCACTCCAAATGGGGCGTGTGCCAGGGCGTCAACCGATAGCCGCCATCGACGCCCATGTAGCGCATCGTCTCAAAGGTTGTTGGCCGCCCCAGATCATCGAAGAACATACGGCCGCTGGCCGTCCGGGCGTGGTCGCTCAGGCTCACATCGGCCGACTGCTCATCAACGGCCGTCCAGGTGATGTTGTCGCCCAGATAGGCGATGGGGAACCAGATCATCTCGCTCAGGTAGCGCGTCAAGGTTCCCTGAGTCAACTCCTCGCCGCGCTCGTCGAAGATGGTAAATAGCCCGGCCGCCTTGCCGAACATGTGGCCGCGGCCATCCTGATAGCTGTCACGCGCTCGCATGAGCGGCAGCCCAAACATCTTGAACCGCGCCTGCCAGACCATCCCCGGTGGATCAACCGTGAAGACCTGCTCGGCGGCCATCGGCATCCACGGCTTGTCGAAGCCCTGGCGAAAGCGGCCCGATTGCCTGACATACGCCGTACGGGTCCACGGCTTGCCGACCACGCCCGTCCAACGCATGTAGCGCTGCACCGGCTCCGGCAGGCCGTCGAGCATATCGTTGGTCACTACTTCTGGTTGTTTCATAGAACTCCCTCTGTCAGGTATCATACATTTCTCTATGAATGCCGTCTACCCGCCTCCCCCGTCGCCGGACGCCGTGGCGCGCATCAGCGCCATGGCTGATCCTGTGGCGCGCAACCGGCACATCACCCAGGCCTACCACGACCTGGCCATGGCCACCGCCCGCCTGCTGCCCGGCGGGGCCAACTGGTGTGCCGTGGCGACGTGGGCCTCGCGCCAGGCCGGGCAGACCATCCGCCGCGAAGACCTGCGGCGGACGTTTGAGCGGCTGCTGCGCGAATCGACCGCCGTCGAGGCCGCCGCCGGCGAACTGGCGGCGGGGGCGGGCGGGCCGGAAAGCCTGGCCGGGGCGGCGCAGGCGCTGCGCGAGGCGCTCAGCCCGGCGGCGGCGTTCGAGCGCACGGCCGACGCTGTGGCCCGCGGCAACCGCAAGGTCTTCGCCGAGATCGGGCTGGCCTTCGCCCACTTCCTGGCCCTGTTCGACGACGGCCTGCCCAGTGCCGCGGCGCTGGATGCCTTCTACGACACGCTTCGCCCCGGCGCTCCGCCCGATGGGCAAGGCTTGCTGCGGCGCGCCTTCGCCCACTACATCGCCGCGCTGGACGCGCAAGGCAAAGAGCGGGCCGAGTTACTGCTCCTGGCCAATCTGGAGGTCGGCTTTCACGAGCAGACCCGGCTGCAACCGGAGATTCGGGCGGCGATGGACGCGCCAATCTACGAACCGGCGGCTCTGCGCCGCCGCTTGCTGGCTGAACTGTTCCCCGACCCCGGCGCGCGGCTGCGGCTGGCCGGCCCGCGGCTGGGGGGGGCAGCCCGCGCGCCGCGGGGCGCCCCCGGACCGCTCGGCGGGGGGGCGCCGAGCCCCCGCCCCCGGGCACATTCCCCCGCCCGGCGGTGCCCGGGGCCCGGCGCCTCTACCACACAGCGCACCCGCCGCGGGGGGCCGCGTCGAACAAGGGGGGGGGGACAG
>CALLZA010000268.1 GCA_937858165.1 uncultured Ardenticatenia bacterium | reverse complement strand
GGGGGAGGGCGCCGGGGCGCGCCCCGGCGGGCCGGTTCGCGGGCGGCGGTGACAAGGCCCACGTCCAGCCGCTCGCGGTCGGCCAGACGGCGCAGCAGGGGCAGATCGACGCCGCCGCGCAACGCCGCCCCGCGCCCAGGCACGACCAGGACGACCCGATCCCGCCCGCCGTTCAACAGACGATGGCGCAGGGAGTAGAACGTCTCGGCCGTGTCCAGTTCAATGACGCGCATAGGGAAGAGGAAACCACAGATTACGCAGATTTCACAGATTTTAGAACAAACCAGTGAGAGTTCGCTCGCGGATGGAGTTCTTAATCTGTGTAATCTGTGGTTTCTTTACTCTTTTAGACTGGCCTCGACCAGAGAGCGGACGGTGTCCAGCGCCTCGGCCAGTTTTTCCGGGTTGCGGCCGCCGGCCTGGGCCATGTCCGCCCGGCCGCCGCCACCACCGCCGACCACCTTCGCCACCTCGCGCACGATGTCGCCCGCCTTCAGGCCGCGGCCAATCAGGTCTTCGGTCACGGCGGCGACAATGAGCGGCTTGCCGTCCTTGACCGTGCCCAGCACGGCCACGCCCGACTTCACCCGGTCGCGGAACCAGTCGGCCATCTCGCGCAGCCGGTCGGGGTCGGCCACCTCCACCTGCGCTGCCAGGACGCGCGCCCCCTTGACCTCCATGACGCCGCCCAGCAGCATCTCGAAGTCGGCCCGCGCCAGACGGCGGCTGGCCTGCTCCAGTTGCCGCTCCTGCGCCCGGTCGTGCTCCAGCAGCGCCTCCAGCCGGGCCTCGATCTCGCTCACCGGCGCGTTGAGCCGCCCGGCCAGCTTGTCGAGCAAAGCCAGGCGGCGGCTGACGAAGTCGTAGGCCCCGCGGCCGGTGACCGCCTCGACGCGGCGGGTGTTGGCCCCTACGGCCGACTCGCTGACGAAGCGGAACAGGCCGATCTCGCCCGTCTCGCTGACGTGCAGACCGCCGCACAACTCGAAGCTGTAGGGTGACGAAGCGTCACCATCGCCATTGCCGCCGACGGTGATGGTGCGCACGATGTCGCCGTACTTCTCGCCGAACAGGGCCATCGCTCCGGCGGCGATGGCCTCCTTCTGGCCCATGTAGGCGACGTTGACCGGCTGGTTGGCCAGCACCGCCTCGTTGACGGCGCGCTCAATCCGGCCGAGCGTCTCGCGGTCGATGGCGCTGTCGTGGGTGAAGTCGAAGCGCAGCCGGTCGGGGGCGACCAGCGACCCGGCCTGCACCACGTGGTTGCCCAGGTGGGCGCGCAACTCGCGGTGCAGCAGGTGGGTGGCCGTGTGGTTGCGGCGGATGTCGGCGCGGCGCTCGCGATCCACTTCCAGGTGGACGACCTGGCCCACCTTGAACTCGCCGCCGGCCACTTCGCCGACGTGGACGATCAGCCCCGGCACGGGGCGGCGCACATCGCGCACCTGCACCTCACCGCCGAAGGCGTTGCGAACGTAGCCGGTGTCGCTGACCTCGCCGCCGGCCTCGACGTAGAAGGGTGTGGCCGCGGTGACGATCTCGACCGGCTGCCCGTCGCGGGCCACTTCGACCGGGCGGCCGTCGCTGATCAGGCCGAGGATGGTGGACTCCAGCGCCGCGCCGGTGTAGGGGTCGTAATCGACGCCGCTCTCGTCCAGTTGGCCGGTGTTGACCAGTGCGTGGAGCATGTCGCCATAGACGCTCTGGCCGACGACGTAATTGGCGAAGGCGCCGCTGCCGCTGGCCAGGGCGTGCTGCTCGCGGGCGGCGGTGTAGCCGGCCTCGTCGACGGTCATGCCGTGCTGCTCTTGCGCCTCGTCGCGGGTCAGTTCCAGCGGCAGGCCGTGGGTGGCGTAGAGGGCAAAGGCCACGTCGCCGGGCACGACCGTCTGGCCGCGGCGGTGCAGGTCGTCGAGGATGCGGTCGAGTTGCAGCAGGCCACTATCCAGCGTCCGATTGAAGCGCGTCTCTTCGCGCTCCAGGGTGTAGAGGATGAGGTCGCGCCGCAGCCGCAGTTCGGGGTAGGCCTCGCCCATCTGGTCGATGTAGACCTGGGCCACCTGGCCGAGGAACGGCTGGTGGAAGCCGATCTTGCGGCCGAAGCGCGCCGCGCGGCGGATGATCATGCGCAGCACGTAGGCCGCGCCGGTGTTGCCCGGCTGCACGCCGTCGGCGATGAGGAAGGTGGCCGCGCGGCCGTGGTCGGCGATGACGCGATAGCCGACGTAGTTCTCGGCCCGCTGCCCGTCGCTGTCGCCCAATAGCTCCTGGACGCGGGCCAGAACGGGGGTGAAGAGGTCGGTCTCGTAGTTGCTCTCCACACCCTGGATGACGCGCACCAGCCGCTCCATGCCCATGCCGGTATCGACCGAGGGGTGGGGCAGGGGCACGAGCGAGTTGTCCTTCTGGCGCTCGAACTGCATGAAGACGAGGTTCCAGACCTCGATGTAGCCGGGGATAGCGTCGTTGTTGACGCCGGCGGGATTGATGTCGGCCATATCGCCGGAGTAGTAGTGAATCTCCGAGCAAGGGCCGCAGGGGCCGATGTCGCCCATCTCCCAGAAGTTGTCTTCCTTGCCGAAGCGCAGGATGCGGTCGGCGGGTAGATAGCGCTGCCAGAGGTCGGCCGCGTCGTCGTCGTCGGTGTAGACCGTGGCGAAGAGGCGCTCCGGCTCCAGCTTCATCACGCCGGTCAGGAACGTCCAGGCGAAGTCGATCGCCTCGCGCTTGAAGTAGTCGCCGAAGGAGAAGTTGCCCAGCATCTCGAAGAAGGTGTGGTGGCGGGACGAGGGGCCGACGTTCTCCAGGTCGTTCTGCTTGCCCTGGACGCGCATGACCTTCTGGGCCGTGGTGGCCCGCTTATAGGGGCGCTTCTCCTTGCCCAGGAAGACATCGACGAACTGGTTCATGCCGGCGTTGGTGAACAGCAGCGTCGGGTTGTCGCGCTGGGGCAGCGGGGCGCTGGGGACGATCTCGTGCTTGAGCTCGTTGAAGTAGTCGAGAAAAGCCTGTCGAATTTCGTTACTGGTTGTCGGTCTCATGGTTGCTCCGGGCGAATTGTATCAGAACGACGGCCGACCGCCGACGGCCGACCGTCGCCAGACCACAGCCAGAAACGACCTTTCTGGCAGTGGTCTGGCGTCCGTCGTCCGTCGTCGGTCGTCTCTCGTCATCTCTGCTGTCCTCTGGCGGCGGTCGGCCGTCCGTCGTCCAATAAAAAACCGCCAGACTGTGTCACTCAGTCTGGCGGTTGCCGATTCGCTGAAGGTGTGTTCGCGTCAAGCAACGATTCCGACCAGACTGGCTGTCTGGGCGGCAGCGGCGAAGCTTAGGTGCTTGAACGGGACGTTGAACATGAGGGTAGTGTAGCAGGGGGACAGGCTCATGTCAATCCGTGCTCTTGTCCTGTAGACCTGACAGGTCTCGGAAGACCTGTCAGGTCTCTCGGCAGCAGTAGCGCCTCCAAGACCTCGTCCAGTGGCGGCAGTTCGTCGCGCCCCTTGAAGCCGGTCAGGCGGCGGTAGACGCCGGCCGCGGCGCGATGGAAGCCGTCGGGCAGCCCAGCGCCGGCGAACGTGTCGGCGATCTCACCCATTTCCCCTTCGAAGCGCCACGCCTTTCGAGTCACGCGCCGGAGCCGTGGCGCCGCCTCTTCGGCCAGCTCCGACCCGTCAAGAGCCCACTGCGCTTCCAGGTCGGCGCGCACGTCCAGCGCCTCAGCCGCGGCCAGGACGGCGGCCAGCAGAGCGGTTGTCCCCTTGCTCCACGCCGCGTAGCACATCTTGAGGGCCGAGGCTTTTCCGGGCGACGCCCCTATTACGGCCGTCTCCAATGGGCCTGCGGCGAAGTAGCGCGCCACGGCGTTGGCTGCCGAACCGGACAGATAGAGATACGTGCTGCGCGGCGTCCAGGCCGGGCCGCCAATAATCCCACCATCGACGAAGCTCGCGCCGACGGCCGTGAATCGCTCGGCCATGTGCCCGGCGCGCTCTGGGGAGATGGCGTTAGCATCCACATACGTGCCGCGAAAGCCGTGAGCCAGGACATTCGCAGCGACTGCTTCGGCGGCATGCGGCGGGCAGACACTCACAATGACCGGGCAGATCTCACATAGGTTTGCTAGTGTGCCCGTATCGTGGAGGGCGAACTGCTGGGCGCGGGCGCGGGTTTGAGCGCTGCGGCCGTCTGAAGCCCAATAAACGGTATGGCCCGAGCTTTGCATGGTGGCGGCAATAGAGATGCCCATTTCGCCGGGATGGAGGATGCCGATAGGTTCTCGCGTCATAAGGCTGGTCGCTGATGCGTCATTTTCTCATTGTATCATGCCTGATATCAAGGTTCGAGGCTGTCGTTGTAGCGCGTGTCAGGACATCGTGTAGCATCCTGATAGCCTAGCACACGTGAGTAAGCCGATGATTATTCTGGAAACCGACCGCCTCACCCTCCGCCACCCCGTCCCCGACGACCTTGACGCCCTCTACGTCCTCTACCGTGACCCGGAAATGCGCCGCTACTTCCCGGTCGAAGGCGCGTCGCCCGACCGGACGCTGACCCGCGAGGAGACCAAAGAGGAATTGGACTGGTTCCTCAAGGGCCACCCGAAGCACCCGGAGTTGGGCCTGTGGGCGACCATCCTCAAAGAGACGGGCGAGTTCATCGGCCGCTGTGGCCTGCTGCCGTGGACGATTGACGGGCAGGACGAGGTCGAAGTGGCCTACATGATCGACAAGCGCTACTGGCGGCGCGGGCTGGCGCCGGAGGCGGCGCGGGGCAATCGTGCATCCGCTTTCGGGCCACTGGGCCTATTCCGGCTCATCTCCATGATTAGACGCCAGAACCCGGCCCCCACCGGCGGGGGCGCACCCAATCGGGTGCCAGTGTGGAAAGGAAGCGGGTGAGGCATTAGGGCGCATCTGATCATATCCATCACGACGCAGGCCCGACACGGAG
>CALLZA010000267.1 GCA_937858165.1 uncultured Ardenticatenia bacterium | reverse complement strand
TATGCTGCTTGCTACATAGGTAGAGTTCTTGTTGTCGATATTAGATGTTGTCGCTAGTTGTTAGCTATAAATCAGGTGTGCTATTGTTTTTTTTTTCAAGCAGAAGACGGCATACGAGATCTAGTACGGTCTCGTGGGCTCGGAGATGTGTATAAGAGACAGGTGGGTAGCTCTGGGCGTCGCCGCTGGGGCGCAAGAGTAAGCTAATGCGGCCGGTGACGCCGCACATCGTGGATGCTAAAGAGCGGCTCGATCACTTTGTGCCTTCGGGTACGTCAACAGGCAGGCTGAACCAGAATGTTGCTCCCTCTCCTGGCAGGCTTTTGACATCGATACGGCCACCGTGGGCTTCGATTATAGAGCGGGCCACCGCAAGACCAAGACCACTACCGCCACCATCACTTAGGCGCTCGCGACTTTGGTCGGCGCGGTAAAAGCGCTCAAAAACATTCGGTAGCACCTCGACCGGGATGCCCGGGCCGGTATCGGTCATGGTGACCCGGATAGACTCATTCTCCCGCGCAAGACCAACGGTGATGCGACCGCCGTCAGGTGTGTAGCGCAGCGCGTTGGACAACAAGTTATCAAGCACTTGCTGCACACGCTGGCGATCAGCACGGACAAGCGGGAGATTATCCGCTGGTATAAGCGACAACTCGACGCCACGAGCCTCAGCCGACGGGCGAAAAGCGTCGAGTGCCTGGTCAGCCAAGTGACCCAAGTCGAGCGGCTCTGGTATCAGGCTGAGTTGACCCGACTCAGCGAGCGCCAGCTGTCGGAGGTCTTCGACCAACCGACGCAATAGCAATGTCTTATCCAGGATAGGCTCCAACGCCTCTTGGGTTAGAGGGAAGATACCGTCCTGCAGCGCTTCGATATTCCCCTGGATAACGGTGATAGGTGTTCGCAACTCGTGGGCGATGTCGGCCGTCAGCTGCTGCCGCAGGACCTCGGCGCGGTCCAGCTGCACGGCCATACGGTTGAAGGCATCGGCCAGGTCACTGATTTCATCCCCTGGGGGAACGCTGACACGCTGGCTGAGGTCGCCCGCGGCCACAGCGCTCGCGGCCATAGTGAGGTTTTTCAGCGGCCGGACAACGCGCCAGACGATCAGACCGCCGAACACCAAAGCCAAGGCGCCAGCCAGGAAGACAGAAAATAGAATGGCCCGGTTCATCACGCCTAGAAAGCGCTCTCCCTGCTCCTCGGCCTGCACATCCGCTGTCACCAGCACGGTACCGATCGCCTCCTCTCCGTCAGTAATGTACGTGCCGTTCTCCTGCAGGACACTGGTTTCCACCTGTACGCCCGCCATATCGCCGCCCGTGTCGGCCACCACGAGACCACTGGCGTCGCTGACCAACACGCGGTAGCCCATCATCGATAACATCGGGCCGCCTATTCCCATCCCCATGTTGTCCATCATCCCGTGTCCAGCGCTGCTGGAAAGCACTTCGGTTACGCCTTCCCAACTGCCGCGCTCAATATAGTAAGCAGCTAGATCGGGGACTAGCCCCTGGGCGAGGCGCTGGCCTCCGGTCGTGGTGTAGAGAGCAAACTGGGAAGCTACGGTCCGGCGTGCCAACCACGTCGCCAACAGGCCACCGGCCACGATCACCACCAGGAAGGCCAACATGATGCGGCCGAATAAACCGATTCGCAGCCGGCTAGAAGTCTTCATTGAATTTGTATCCGACACCGAACACCGTCAGCACGAAGCGCGGCTGGTTGGGATTCGGTTCGATCTTGGCCCGGAGGTTCTTGATGTGGCTATCGACAGTCCGGTCCAGGCCTTCGTAGTCGGGGCCTAGCAAATCGATCAACTGCGATCGAGTCCAGGCGCGGCCGGGCTCGGCCGCCATCGCCTGGAGCAGTGCAAACTCGGTCGGCGTGAGATCGTCGACCTGGTCATCCGCTTTGACGTGGTGTCGGGTCACGTCAATGACCAGCGGCCCGGCGACGATCTGCTCGGGCGTGGCTGCAGGGCGGGCCGAACGGCGCAAGACGGCGCGCACGCGGGCCACAAGCTCGCGCGGGCTGAAGGGCTTGGCTACATAGTCATCGGCCCCAACCTCGAGGCCGACGATGCGGTCCGTTTCCTCGACGCGCGCGGTAAGCATGATGATCGGCGTCTGCGCTACCGCTCCCGCCATTTGCCGCACCTGGCGGGCTACGTCGATCCCATCGATAGGCGGCGTGCCAGGTGGTGCCGGCAGATTGAGGTCCAGGACAATCAGGTCGGGGAGTTCGCGGCGGACGATCTCGAGCGCGGCCGTGCCATCGCGGGCGGCCAACACTGTGTAGCCGCCCTGCTCCAGGTAGCCGCGTGCCACGCGGATGATCTCAGGCTCGTCGTCAACGATCAGAACGGTAGCCATCGATGGTATTATGCCCCAGCTACAGTCTGTTTTCACACCGTAAATGAAAGCAGCAGGGCGGGCGAAAACCTCTACGGTCAGCGCCCGCCCTGCTGCAACCAGTTCTACGCCCTTTATCTCAGTGATTAAGCATTCGGAACGTTACCTTGCGCGCCCATGCCGGGGCAAGTGCCATTCATCCCGCCATGTCCCGCGCCCCACGGCTGCGAGATGCGCGTCGCCAGCATCGAAGCCATCATGGGCTGCATCGTCGCGGCCTGTTCCGGGGTCAGGGCGCCGGACTCAACAGCCGCGTCGAGCGCTGCCTGGTGCTGCGCCAAAGCCTCAGTGACGATCACCTGGACGTCGACCTCGTACTTCGCCGCCAGGTCCGCGATAGAGATACCCGTCGCCAGTTCATCGCGCACTTCATCAGCCGTCAGGCCAACTTGCTCGGCGACAACATCGATCAGGTTGAAGCTGCCCATCATGCCGCTCATGCCGTTCATCATGCCCGGGCCCATCCGGCCACCTTGCCCCATCATGCCCGAACCCATCTGGCCACGTCCCATCATACCTGTCTCTTATACACATCTGACGCTGCCGACGAGCGATCTAGTGTAGATCTCGGTGGTAGCCGTCTCATTAAAAAAAAAACAACAACACAACAAACAAAACACCAAAAAAAAACAACAAAAACAACACAATACA
>CALLZA010000266.1 GCA_937858165.1 uncultured Ardenticatenia bacterium | reverse complement strand
TTGTATTGGTTATGCTTAGATACTCTTCGGGTGTGTGCGTGGTGAGGTAGATGCGAGCTTGGATCTGGGTTGTGATGGTGAAGATGTAGTGTGTTTTGTCAGTGGTTTTGTTTTTTTTTTTCAAGCAGAAGACGGCATACGAGATCTAGTACGGTCTCGTGGGCTCGGAGATGTGTATAAGAGACAGTCGCTTGCAGGCGGCGCACCTGGGTCAGGTCCTGGAAGATGACCACGTAGCCGGTCGCGCCACGCTCCCGAAACGGTGTGACAACCGCTTGCAGAAACAACTCCGGCCCCAGATCGACCGCCTCGACCTGCTCGCGCCCCTGGGCGCGGCAGCGCTGCCACAACTCGATCAGGCTGTGGTGGCGAACGACGGCGGCGAAGGGGCGGCCGAGCGCCTCCTTCTCGGTCGACTTCAGCAAACGGCAGGCAGCAGGATTAATCAGCGTCACCATACCCAGCCCATCGGTAATGAGAACGCCGTCGGCCATGTGCTCCAGCACGGTTGAGAACTGCCGGTGATCCTGCACCAGATCGTTGAGGCGTTCGCGCTGGCTATCGACGATCTGATTGACAGCGTCGATCAGGGCCGCTGATTCGTCGCGGCGGCTGGAAAGAACGCGCGCCGTGTCGTCGCCGGCGGCGATGCGTCGGGCAACCTCAGCTACATCCTTCAATGGCTGGACGGTGCGCCGCGCCACCAGATAGGCCAACACGAAAACCGCCAACAACCCCAGCGTGGTAACGGCCAGTAGCGCCCTTGCCGGACAGCCCGGCACAGCGACGCAGCCGGAGCGCGTCACGTAGAGATCGAAACCCAGGGCCAGGGCCACGACCAGCAGCCCAAATGGGATGGCGATGCGGCGAAAGACCGGCGTGATCATGGGCTAGCCATCGAACCGGTAGCCGATGCCGCGCACGGTGGCGATGCGCGTCGCGTTGGCCGGGTCCGGCTCGATCTTCTCGCGCAGCCAGCGGATGTGGACGTCCACCGTGCGGCTGTTGCCGTCGAACGACCAGCCCCAGACGCGCTCCAGAATCAGGTCGCGCGACAGGGCGATACCGCGGTGGCGGGCCAGGAAGAGCAGCAGGTCGAACTCCTTGGGCTTGACGCGAATGGGCCGCCCGTCGATGCGCACCTCGCGCCGCGTCTCGTCAATAGCCAGATTGCCGAAGACCAGCGTTTCCGTCGGCGGTGTGTCGAGCGCGGGGCGGCCGGCCTCCGGCTGGACGACCATCTCTTCGCGGATCAGTTCGACCCGCCGCAATAGTGCCTTGACGCGCGCCAGCAGTTCGCGCATGCTGAATGGCTTGGTCAGATAGTCGTCCGCGCCGACCTCCAGGCCGATGACCTTGTCGACCTCCTCCGTGCGTGCGGTCAACATCAGGATGGGCAGGCTCATCTCCTTGCGCAGGATGCGGCAAACCTCGAAGCCGTCGATGCCGGGCAGCATCAGGTCGAGCAGGAGCACGTCCGGCTGGCGAGCACGGGCCAGTTCCAGCGCCGCGTAGCCGTTGTCGGCGGTCAACACGTCGTACCCCTGGTTGCGCAGGTTGTACTCCAGGGTCTCGCGCAGGGTTTCGTCGTCTTCAACAACCAGAACTTGATACGGCATGTGGCCTTTTCCTTTCCGAACCAGAGACAGTGTAAAGTTGGTAAGAACCTCACGCCAAGATCGCTAAGGGTGCCAAAAACGCAAAGAACCTCTTCTTGGTGCTCTTTGCGTCCTTGGCGATCTTGGCGTGAGGTCTTCGGCCAACTTTGCAATGACCCCGCTCTCCGACCGCGTAGCTCTGGACACACCAAAAATGCGGCGTATGATCGACGCGCAATCGGAGAATACCATCATGCAACACGAACGTCACATCGCCGCCGAACTGGGTGTGCGACCGGAACAGGTCGCCGCGGCCGTCAGCCTGCTCGATGACGGCAACACCATCCCCTTCATCGCGCGCTATCGCAAGGAAGCCACGGGCACATTGGACGAAGAGCAGTTGCGCCACGTCGCCGAACAGATCGAGCGGCTGCGGGCGCTGGACGAGCGACGGGCAGCCGTGCTGGCCTCGGTCGAGGAGCAGGGCAAGCTGACGGCCGAGCTACGGGCACAGATCGACGCCGCGGCCAACATGACGGCCCTGGAAGACCTCTACGCCCCCTACCGGCCCAAGCGGCGCACGCGGGCCAGTATCGCCCGCGAAAAGGGGCTGGGCCCCCTGGCCGATCTCATCCTCGCCCAGTCGCGCACGCGGCAGACGGCGGCGCAATTAGCCGAGGCATACGTCAGCGAGGCCGCGCCGACGGTCGAGGACGCGCTGGCCGGGGCGCGCGACATCGTGGCCGAAACCATCAGCGACCACGCCGCCGTCCGCGGTCGCTTGCGCCAACGGGCGATGCAGGTCGGCGTGTTGCGCGCCGGGCGCATCGAGGGCGCGGCCGACGAGCGCGGCGTCTATGCGCTCTACTACGAGTTCGAGATGCCTCTGCCCCGCCTTCGCCCCCACCAGGTACTGGCCATCAACCGCGGCGAAGAGGAGAAGGTGCTGCGCGTCGGCGTCGAAGTGCCGGAGGCGGAGTGGCTGCTGGCCGCCCGCGCCGCTTTCCGCCCCGACCGGCTGTCGCCGCTGGCCGAACAGTTACAACTGGCGATGGACGACGCCGCCAAGCGGCTGCTGCTGCCGGCCGTGGCGCGCGACGCCCGCCGCGCCCTGACCGAGACGGCCGAACGCCACGCCATCGAGGTTTTCGCCCGCAACCTGCGCGCCCTGTTGACCCAGCCGCCGCTGGCCGGCCAGACGGTCCTGGGCCTAGACCCCGGCTTCCGCACCGGCTGCAAGGCGGCCGTCGTCGACGCCACCGGCAAGGTGCTGGATACGACCACAATCCTGTCTCTTATACACATCTGACGCTGCCGACGAGCGATCTAGTGTAGATCTCGGTGGTCGCCGGACCATTCAAAAAAAAAAAAAAAAATGATAGAGTACACACACGTGAATGTTACTCTGTGTACACTTGTGCTACCACAGATGCAGATGGAGACATATGATACTATCTGCAGTGCTATGG
>CALLZA010000265.1 GCA_937858165.1 uncultured Ardenticatenia bacterium | reverse complement strand
TCCCTTGTTCTTCTAGTGTGTGTTCTGGTTGTCATTACTCTTCTCGATTGTGGTGCGATAGATAGTTGTCGTGTGTATGTGAGATTAATGCTCTTGTGGTGGGTTGGTCGTGTCGTCTGTTTATGCCATGTGTTCAACGCTGGCATTGCGGTGGTTACGTGATGGATGTTGTTTTTTTAATGATACGGCGACCACCGAGATCTACACTAGATCGCTCGTCGGCAGCGTCAGATGTGTATAAGAGACAGCGGGATAACGGTCGGGCCGGTCGCAGCACCTTTGTCGCGGCGCAGCGCAGCGGCCATTTCGCCCAGTGTCGCCCCGGCGTCGGCGGCGGCAACGGCCGCCTCGACCACCCGCTCCGGCGCGGCGACCATCACGTGTGCCAGTTGTGCCAGCGCAGCGGCGCAGGCGGCGTTGTCGCGGTTGGCGCGGTGGGCGGCCAGTTGCGCGGCGCGTTCGGTGTAGAGCGCCTCATTGGCGGACGGGGCGACGGGGCGCGGCTTCTCGGCCGGATTGGCAAACTGATTGACGCCCACCAGCACGTCACGCCGCTTGGCCAGTGCCGTGGCACGTCTGGCGGCCACCTCAGCAATACTCGACTGGACGAAGCCGCTTTCCAGCGTCGCCAGCATGCCGCCGCGGCGCTCGATCTCCTGGAACAACGCCCAGGCCGCGTGGGCCAGTTCGTCGGTTAGGGCCTCCACGGCGTAGCTGCCGCCGGCCGGGTCGATGAGATTGGTCAGGTGAGCTTCCTCTTGCAGGATGATCTGCACATTGCGGGCGATGCGCCGCGAGAAGTCGTCGGGTGCGCCCAGCGGTTCGTCGAATGGGGCCACGCAGAGGGTGTCGGCCCCACCGACGGCTGCGGCCAGCGCCTCGGTCGTGGCGCGGAGCATGTTGACGTGGGGGCCGATGGCCGTCTTGTTGCGCCGGGCGGTGCGGGCGTGAATGGTCAGCTCGGCCGATTCTTCGTCCCCGCCGAACGCTTCGACGACCTGCGACCACAGCAGCCGGGCAGCGCGGAGCTTGGCCACTTCCATGAAGAAGCGGCCACCGATGGCGAAGTGGAATTGGATGCTCTTGGCCGCGATATCGATCGCGCCGACGCGCGCGAACTGCGCCCGCAGGTAGGCCACGCCCGTCGCCAGGCCGAAGGCCAACTCCTGCACGGCGTTGGCCCCGGCATCGTGGTAGATGTCGGTGCGGACGGCGGCCGTCGCCACGCCCATCGTGTTGAATTTCGCCCAGCGGGCCAGTTGGGCCATCTGGTCGTAGGCTTCGTCCAGCGGCAGCGGCAGTGCGCCTTCCTCGGCCAGCGTCCCCAGCGGATCGGCAGCCACGCAGCCATCCAGGAAGATAAGGGGCGATCCGGTTATGGGGGAGGGGGGATAATCCGTCGTCGATAGGTTGGGTTCGTGCTGGAAGTAGCTGACCAGGAGCGCCACCAGAGGCAAAGCCGACGCACCGCAATGGATGATCGGACCCAGGACGAGGTAGTCGCGAAATGCATTGAGAGCATCGTCGACAGTTGCCAGCGAGAGGCCATCCCGACCTACTTCGCCCGGCGCGGCCACGTCGGGATCGAGACCGGCGCGCGTAGGGCCGTCGAGTCGCACGGTGAGTGGCCCGCCATCTCTCTCAGTGGCCAGCAAGGCGCGATTGAAATCGGCCGGGCGGCCGGAGCCATACGCCTGAGCAGTTGTCCAGCCGTGCACGACTTTGCGGATGGCATGACGCCCGCGCACGTAGGGCGGCCGATCGGGCAGCGTGCCGGTGAACTGAAGCCCGGCGGTGTTCTCGCGGCTATAGAGGGGCCGGATGGGGATGCCCTCATAGCTGGGCGAGACCAGCTTCTCGAACGGCTGGTTGCCGAGAGAGGCGACGGCGGCGCTTTGCCACTCGTCGGCGGTGGGCAGGGCGAATTCATCGAAGAGCAGGGGGAGGTCGTCAGCGGGTGTGTCGTCCATACGCGCCAATAGTACACCAGCGGCGGGAGTGTGTCAGGTGACTTGTGTCATGTGTGGCGACGGCGAAAGTCACATTCTAGCCGTGCGTCGCGCTTTCTGAAGTGCGACGCACATTCCTTCGGCCGCGCGGTTAGGGTCAATGCAAAGTCAGTAAGACGCCTCACGTGAAGAGCGCCAAGAACGCAAAACGAGGTCTTCCTCCTGCTTTGCAATGGCTCTAACCAGAAGGTGCCACCCACTTCAGAATGTGGGCTGCACCGGGTATAATTCTGGCAAGCAACGACCTACCAAGGAGGTATCCGTGACCACCAAACAAGGCTGGCAAGGCCGCGTCTATGAGGATTTCGAGGTCGGCGATGTGTACCCGCATCCACTCGGCCGTACTGTGACACAGAACGACAACATCTGGTTTTCGCTGCTGACGATGAACACCAACCCCATCCACTTCGACAGCGCCTACTCGGCGCAGACGGAGTGGGGCACGCCGTTGATCAACTCCGCCTTCACCCTGTCGCTGGTAATGGGCATGTCAGTCGGCGACATCTCGCAGAACGCGGTCAACCTGGGCTGGGACGAGATTCGGCTGCCCAACCCACTGTACGAGGGGGATACCGTCTACGCCCAGAGCGAGGTGCTGGATAAGCGCGAGTCGGCGTCGCGGCCGCATCAGGGCATCGTCACCATCCGCACGACGGGTATGAACCAGGACGGGCTGCCGGTCATCACGTTCAAGCGGACGGTGCTTGTTTATAAGCGCGGCTATACGCCTAAGGCCCACCGGCCGGTGCTGCAGGGCGGCTAGCGGTGGGCTAAAGAATCGGAGGTTAGGTAGAGAAGTGCGTTCCCGGAGATTCACGATTTAATCGGCACGCGGCGCCGGCCGCAGCGGATTGTAGAAGATTTACGATTCAATCGGCACACCGGGCTGGCCGGCCGCGGTGGGTTGAAACCCACCGCTAGCGCGAAAGTGCGTTCAAACGCACTGAAGAAGCGTCTCGCCCTCTGAAAGTACGTTTCAACGTACTTCCGCGCTAGCGGCGGGGTCTCTCAACCCCCCCGACCACGGCCCCCCCCAAAGAGCCGCGGCCTCTTTCACA
>CALLZA010000264.1 GCA_937858165.1 uncultured Ardenticatenia bacterium | reverse complement strand
TAAGCGTATTAACCGAAGCCGTCGTTGCCTGGCTCGAGCACCTGCCTTTCGCTACGGCTTGCTCTCTCATGGGCGTCGATGATGCGTCGCTCGCGCTTGTTTACAAACCTTTCGAATAGTTACTTAAGAGCCAGGAAAGCAATCTCGTTCTGAAAATCGGCCTCATCTGCGGATAACCCCTTTTTAATCTGTGGACTCTTCTATCCAATAACTTCCAGCTTGGCAAAGGACGCGGCCAGGCGTTTGATGCCGATGCCGGGGAAGGCGACCGTCACTTCCTCGTCGTCGCCGCTCAGCTTGCTCTCGATGACCGTTCCATCGCCGAACTTGGCGTGGCGCACCTTCTGGCCGGTCTTGTAACGACCGACCGTCGACCGCCGACCGCTGTCCGCCGCCGTCGCATAGGGTTGTGGCAGCACCTTCTCATTGTCATCGTTGTCCGACATTTGCCAACCGCCAGGAATACGCTGCCGGCTTGGCGCTGCCGGCGGCGGTCGGCGGTCGGTGGTCGGCGGTCGCCGGTCAATGGTCGGGCGACGCGCGTCGGAAGGCCGCGTGTCGCTCCAGGTGCTGGCCCGGTCAACGCTCTGTCGCCGCCGCTGCCCGGCCCCGCCGCCGTCGAGCAGCGTCTCCGGGATGTCGTTGAGGAAGCGCGACGGCACGGCTACGGAGCTGTCGCCCCAGGTCGTGCGCCGGAACGCATGCGACAGGTAAAGGTGGTCTTTGGCCCGTGTCAGACCGACGTAGAACAGGCGGCGCTCCTCGGCCAGCTCGTCCTCGCTGTCCAGCGACCGGCTATGGGGCAGCAGCCCCTCTTCCAGCCCGGTGATGAACACCACTGGGAACTCCAGCCCCTTGGCGGCGTGGAGCGTCAAAAGCGTCGTGGCCTGGGCGGCGTTGTCGAGGTTGTCGGTCTCGGCCACCAGCGCCACCTGTTGCAGGAAGTCGGCCAGGGTTAGCCCCTCGTCTACACCAGCTACGCCACGAAGCTCCATGACGTTCTCCCAGCGATCGACGCCCTCGTCGGTGCCGTCGTCGAGGTAGACCTGATAGCGGACGTCGCGCAGGATGGCGTCGAGCAGGTCGCCGACGCCGGCGCGCTCGCTCAGGGCGATCCAGTTGGCCAGTTGGCCGCCGAAGGTGTAGAGGGCGTTGTAGGCCCGGCCGGTGAACGGGTGCTGGGCGTCGGCGTCGGTCGCCAGGCGCACCAACGCCTCGGCCGGTTGCAGCCCCTGGCCGGCGGCCCACAGGTAGAACTGCTGCTGCGTCGTCTGACCAATGCCGCGCGTGGGCACATTGAGGATGCGGCCGAGGCTGACAGCGTCGCGCGGGTTGTGGACGACGCGCAGATAGGCGATAGCGTCCTTGATCTCGCGCCGCTGGTAGAACTGTGTTGCCCCGACAAGGCGATAGGGTAGCCCAGCGGTGACGAACGCCTCTTCCAGCGCACGCGACTGGGCGTTGGTGCGATACATGACGGCGCACTCGTTGCCGTTGCGTCCCTGGAGCATCAGGTCTTCGATCGTGCTGACGATGGTGGCTGCTTCCTCGCTCTCGTTGTAAGCCTCGCGCACCATGATCTTGGCCCCGCCGTGGCGCTCGGTGAAGAGCTTTTTGGGTGTGTGGTCGGCGTTGCGGCGGATGACGCCCATGGCCGCGTCGAGAATGACCTGCGTCGAGCGGTAGTTCTGCTCCAGCATAATCGTCCGCGCCGCGGGGTAGTCGCGGTAGAAGTTTTGCACGTTGCGATAGTCCGCGCCGCGCCACTTGTAGATCGACTGGTCACTGTCGCCCACGGCGAACAGGTTGTTGCCCCCGCCGGCCAACTGGCGCAGCAGGCGGTACTGCGTGGCGTTGGTGTCCTGGAACTCGTCGACAAGGATGTGCTCGTAGCGCTGCTGATACCTGGCCAGCACGTCCGGCCGCTCGTCGAACAGCAGCACGGCCTGCATCAGCAGGTCGTCGAAGTCCATGGCGTTGTTGGTTTGCAGCGCCAGCTGGTAGTACTCGTAAACGCGGCGGGTGACTTCGCCGATGTAGTTGGTCGCCTGGTATGTGTCGGGGGTGATCAGGTCGTTCTTGGCGCTGCTGATGCCGTTGAGCATCTTGGCCGGGGGGAACTTTTTGTCGTCGAGGCGTAGCTCGGCCAGCGCACCCTTGACCACCTGGAGTTGGTCGGCGGTGTCGAAGATGACGAAGTCACGCTGATAGTGGGTCAGGTTGTCCACTTCGCGGCGCAGCAGGCGGGCGCAGATGGCGTGGAACGTGCCCATATTGAGGCCCCTGTCTCTTATACACATCTCCGAGCCCACGAGACCGTACTAGATCTCGTATGCCGTCTTCTGCTTGGACAAAAAAAGAATCATACAGCGCTAAGAGTGAGAAGAACTATCACCATAAGAGCACGCATCTCAACGACAAAATCATCTGTGCTCCAGACATGTGCGCACACGATCATACAGCATCTACTCATACAAGCTCACAGAACACTACTTGATCCTAG
>CALLZA010000263.1 GCA_937858165.1 uncultured Ardenticatenia bacterium | reverse complement strand
AATGACGTCGTCACATGCCGGCCGGTGTTTGCCCCGTAGCACGAGGCGAGACGAAAATGGCGCGCCGAACAGAAACAGCGCGAAGAAGCAAAACGGCCCCAGGCCCAGCCGGTTGGCGCGCACTTGTTGCACGGGCGAAAGTCCATGCTCAACGTGAGCGCCGTGGGCGTCATGGGGCGCGCCAACCGGCTGGGCCTGTGGCTGTTTTGCTTCGCCGAGCTGTTTCTGTTCGGCGCGCTGTTTACGTCGCGCTTCGTGCTGTGGGGCAACACGCGGCCGGAGTTGAGCCAGGTCATTGGCCTGATCGCCACGTCAGTGCTGTTGCTCAGCAGCTTCTTCATGTACCGCGCCGAGATGGGCGCGGCCCACGGCGACCAGAAGACGTTCCTGCGTAGCGCGCTGCTGGCGGCGGCACTGGGCACGTTGTTCTTCATCATGGTTGTCGTGCTGGAGTGGAACGTCTTTGGCCTGGAGGGGAACCTCTTCGGCGTCGAGTTGTTCGGCCACCTATCGACGGCCGACGGCGTCTACGGCGGTGTCTTCTATGCCATGACCGGTATGCACGCCATCCACGTCCTGACCGGCGTCGCCCTGATTGTGATCATCTGGTGGAACGGCCGCAAGGGGCGCTATACGCCGGAAGACCACTGGGGTGTAGAGGCCACGGCCATCTACTGGCACTTTGTCGACGTTGTCTGGGTGTTCTTCTACCCGGCCCTCTATCTGATGGGCCAGGTCGTCTAATCGACTATCGTCCGGGGTCGCGGCTGAACGTTCGCTGAGCTGCGGCCCCGTCCATTTCGCTTTCGCCCCTTCCCGGCTACAATCGGAGCCATGGATCCCGTCGCCCGGGCGGCACTCTCGTCGTGGAGTTGGCGCCCCGAAGTCATCATCCCCCTGCTCATTCTGGGCGCGCTGTTCCTTGTCGGCTGGCGGCAGCTGCGGGCGCGTGGCGGGCGCGTCAGCGGCTGGCGTACCCTCGGCGCATCGTGGCGGCCGGTGTCGTACATCGCCGGTCTATTGGTCATCGCGGTGGCGCTTCTCTCCCCGTTAGACGTGCTTGTCCAGCAGTTGTTCTTCATGCACATGATCCAGCATCTACTGCTGATCATGATCGCCCCGGCGCTGCTGCTGCTGCCCAACCCACTGCCGTTTTTGCTGTGGGGCTTGCCCGGGCCGTTGCGGCTGGGGGTAGGCGGGGTGCTCAATCGTGTCATTCACAAGCGGTCGCCCATCGGTCGCGTCCTGCGCCTGATCACCACGCCGGTGGCCGTGTGGTTCCTCTTCGTCGGCACGATCATTGGTTGGCACGACCCCGCCCTCTATAATGCCGCGCTGCGCAGCGATTGGGTTCACGATCTGGAGCACGTCACCATGTTCGTCGCGGGCATGCTCTACTGGTGGCTTGTCAGCGGGGCCGGGCCGCGTCTGCACAAGAACCTGAGCCGCGTGGCCAAGATCGCCTTCATCCTGGCTGTCATCCCGCCCAATATGGCCCTGGGCATCGTCCTGGCCTTTAGCCAGCAGCCCATCTATGCCTTCTACAGCGACATGCCGCGCCTGTGGGGCATCTCCGCCCTGGACGACCAGCGCATCAGCGGCGTCATCATGTGGATCCCCGGTAACATGATGCACTTCATGACGGCGCTGGCGCTCATCTTCATGATTCTGAGTGGCGAGGGGCGCAAATCGGCGACGAAAGAAGCGACGTGGGCCGAGGGGGACGCACTGGCTGCGCCGGGCATTGCCGGCGGCGGGAGATAGGGCCGATGGCTGAGTTACTGCGTGCTCTGGTCGGCCGCCGTTGGCGGTGGGTAACACTGGCTGTACTGGCTCTCATGTTGGTGTTGGCCCGGTTGGGTATCTGGCAACTGGACCGGCTGGCCGAGCGCCGGGCGGCCAATGCCCAGTTGGCGGCGGCGCTATCGGCCGCGCCCATCGACCTCAACACGGCGCTTGACGAGTACGCCGCGCTCGCGCCGGGCGATGTGCCCGCCGACCTGGCCGACCGCGATGTGACCGTGGCCGGCGAGTATGACTTTACCCAGCAGCGGGTAATCGTGTTGCAGAACTGGAACGGGCAACCGGGCGTCCACCTCCTGACGCCGCTACTCTTGCCCGGCGAGGGCGATGGCGTGCCCCGAGCCGTCCTGGTCGATCGCGGCTGGATTCCCGATGCCGAGCGCGAGGCGGACCACGCCTTCGACGAGGTCGCCGGGCCGCAGACTGTGACCGGCTACGTTGCCCTGACGGAGACGCTGCGGCGGCGCACAGCCGAGTCTGTGGCTCCGGTGACGCCCAACGATGAGATCTACCGCGTCGATGTTGCCGCATTGCAAGAGGAGCTACCCTACCGGCTGGCTCCGTTCTACGTCATGGCCGCGCCGGTGGCCGGCGACGAGATGCTGCCGATGGAGATTGCCAAGGAGAGCGACCTGTCTGAAGGGTCCCATCTGAGCTACGCCATGCAGTGGTTCATCTTCTCGCTGGGGCTGGGCGCGGGCTACGTCCTCTACGTCAATCGCTCGCTGCGGCGCGAGGCGACGGCCGAACCAGACGCTCTGCCGCCGTTCTCTGCATGAGTTCCTTCTGAGTAACTCGTTGTCACCCTGTTGACACCCAAAAGCCACACTATAATAGAATGCTTGCGACGGACAGCCCGGCTGCCCGTCGGTGCGAATCTCTTAAGAGGAGTTGGGCAATATGGAATCAAGCGCTCGCTTGCGGGATGGTTGGCCCTCTTTCCTGCTCGTGTGGGCCATGCTCCTGGTAGCCAGTATGGCTATCCTGCAGGCCGACCTGATCGACGGTCTGCACATTGTGCCCATCGCGGCCACGTTGGCGCTGGTTGCCGGCTGGTTGCTGGGCAAGAGCGCCTTCTCCGACCGTACGGCCCATCTCTTTGCGATTATCTACGGCCTGTTCTTCGTCACCTGGCTCGTGGGCACGACGCTGCCGTTCGATGGGCCGTGGCGCGAGCGTGTATTCGACCTGGTGGGCCGGCAAGTGGAGTGGCTGCAAAAACTCGTCGACGGCGGCACCAGCCGCGACGGTATCGTCTTCGTCATCCAGACGACGGCCGTCTTCTGGCTGCTGGGCTATCTGGCCGGCTGGTTCACCTTCCGCCGCACCTACGTCTGGCGTGTTGTCATCCCCATCGGCGTCGTGCTGCTCAGCGTCGTCTACTACTACAACGGGCCGAAGCCGCTGCTGGTCTATCTGGCGATCTTCACTTTGTTGGCCCTGCTGTTCGTGGCTGTCACCTATCTGGCCGGCGAGGAGAGCCGCTGGCGCAATGAGTCCGTGCGCTATGACCGGGCCATTCAGTTCGACTTCATGCGTGCCGGGCTACTGGCGGCGCTGCTGGCGCTGCTGCTGGCCTGGAGTTTGCCCGGCATGAAGGCCAGCGCCAGCTTTGGCGAAGTGCTGACCGATGCCGGCGGCCCGTGGCGCTCCTTCCAGGATACCTGGACGCGCCTCTTCTCGTCGTTACGCTCCTATGGCGCGGGAACAAGCGATCCCTATGCTGACACGATGGTCCTGGGCGGGCCGCGCACCGTCGGCAACACGCTGGTCATGGACGTGCGCGTGTCGGAGGAGTTGCCCTACGGCGTTTACTGGCAGGCCATCGCCTACGACACCTACGTCAACGGCGGCTGGCGCGTGGTCGAAAGCGACGTGGAGCCGGCGACCCACTTCCCCGACGACGGGCCACTCAACTTGCCCGTCAATCTGGGTCGCGAGGTCATTACTCAGACCGTCACTAACTATCTGCCGAACTCCAGCTTTCTCTATGCCGCGCCGGAAGTGCTCAGCACCGACCGGCAGATGTTGGTCGATGCCACCTACGATGAGCAGGGCCAGACGCTGGTCACGGCGCTGCGCTCGCGCTTCATCCTGCGCCAGGGGGATCAGTATCAGGTCACCTCGCGCGTCTCGACGGCCGACGCCACCAGCCTGCGCGCCGCGTCCACCGACTACCCGGAGTGGGTGCGCACGCGCTATCTGCAACTGCCCGACACGTTGACGCCGCGCACGCTCGACCTGGCCGAGCAGCTCACGGCCAACAGCGGCAACCCGTACGACAAGGCCATCGCCGTGCGCGACTATCTGCGCGCCAACATAAACTACAATGACCAGATTGCCGCCGCTCCGGAGGGCGTTGAGCCGCTCGACTACGTACTGTTCGACCTGAAGCAGGGGTATTGCACCTACTACGCCGCGGCCATGGCCGTTATGCTGCGCGCCCAAGGCGTGCCGGCGCGCGTGGTCAGCGGCTACGCGCTGGGCGAGTACGACCCGCTGGCCCAGAACTACCGCGTGCGGGCCGTCAATGCCCACACCTGGGTCGAGGTCTACTTCCCCGACTACGGCTGGATTCACTTCGAGCCGACGCAATCCATTCCCGTCGTCGAGCGGCCCAGCTCGGCCACCGACCGCGGGACGGCCGAGCCGTCTGTGCCCATATCCAACGCTGAACTGTTCGGGCTGGACGAAGAGCTGGCCGACCTGGAGCGGGCCGACGGTCTGCTGGGCGACACCGCCAACCAGGCTGACGGCGGTCTGTTGGGCGACGTGCCATGGTGGCAGGTGGCTCTGGGGGCGGCGCTGCTGCTCATCGCCGGGATGGCGCTGTGGGCGGGCAACCGCTACAACCGCGGCGTGGAAGGAGACGTCGGCCGGAGCTATCTGCGGCTGGGCGAGTGGGCGCGGGTGCTGGGCATTCCGTGGCGCGCCGCGCAAACGCCCTATGAGCAGGCTGACGCGCTGGTGGCCGCTGTACCTCAGGGGCAGCAGCCCATCCGCAACCTGACGCGCCAGTACGTGCTGCGCTTGTTCAGCCCGGCCCGCGCTACCGATGCCGACTTCGACCCGCATCGAGAGTGGCGCAGTCTGCGACCGGTGCTGTTGCGGCAGAGTGTGGTCAACATGCTGAACCGCTCGCGAACCGAGAAAAAGTAGGCCGGCACGTTTTAAGATCATTGTAAGGTTGGAAGAAAACCTCGCGCAAGGGCCGCTAAAAATGCAAAGAGCGCCAAGAAAACCTCTTTTCGCGTTCTTGGCGTCCTTGGCGATCTTTGCGTGAGGTCTTCTTATTGTCTGCTATAATGTTTTTGGGTGGCGGAACGCTGCCCGTGATACGTCCGCCAATCGCTTCACGCAACCGTTACGCCTGTGGATCAGCCCCTAACCCCCCAGAACGCCACACCGCCTCCAGCCCGCGCCGCCGACTTGCAACAGCAGATTGAGCGAATGCAGGCGCTCATTGCCGAGCAGCAGCGCACCCTCACGCGCGCGCCCGATGAGTTGGCGCGGGCGGCGGCGCTGCGGGCTACGGGGCTGCTGGTGCGCCAGTTGGCCGACCTGCAAGCGTCGGTGCGCCAACTCGACCGCGAACTGCAAGCCCAGGCCACCGAGCAAGGGCGGCTACGCGCCTTGCAGGGGGTTGGCGCGGCCATCAACTCCTCGCTTGACCTCGACGTGGTGCTTCAGCTGGTGATGGACGCCATCGTCCGCCTGACGCGCGCCGAGCGGGCTATGCTGCTGCTCGATAATAGCGGCGAACTGGAAGTGAAGATGGCGAGCAACCTGTCGCAAGAGACGCTCGCCCCCGACTCGGTCGACATCAGCCGCAGCATCGTCCGCCGCGTGGCCGAGACAGGCGAGCCGGTGGTGACAATCAACGCCCAGGAAGATGAGCGCTTCGCCGCCCAGCACAGCATCGTCAGCTACAAGTTGCGCTCCATCCTGTGCGCGCCGCTAAAGATCAAGGGCGAGACGATCGGTGTCATCTACGCCGATAACCGTGTTGCCAGCGGCATCTTCGGCGACGCCGACCGCGATCTGCTGGCCGGCTTCGCCGACCAGGCGGCGGTGGCCATCGACAACGCCCGTCTGTTCCGCACGGTGACGGAGTTCAAGCAACTGCTGGACAACGTCTTTGCCTCCATCGCCAGCGGCGTCATTACTATCGACGCCACCGACCGCATCGCCCTCTACAACCGCGCCGCTGAGCGTATCCTGGGTGTACCCGCCGAGTCGATCTTGCTGCGCGCCTATCGCGCCGTGCTGCCCTTGCTGGGCTTGCCCATCGAGGGGCTGGTGGAGGCGGTTAAACGCGATGGCAGCACCCAGACGGCCGAACTCGACCTGGCCGCGGTGCGCCGCCGCGCCGGCCCGACGACTATCAGCCTGACCGTCTCGCCTCTGCGCTCGCTGGCCAATGAGGCGCTGGACGGCGTGGCTTTGCTGTTCGACGACGTATCGGAGAAGAAGCGCGTGGAGAGTCTGCGGCGCTATTTGCCGCCGGCGCTGGTCGATCGTGTGCGCGACCTGGACGCGGCGCAACGGCCGCAGCGGCGCACGCTGACCGTCCTCTTCGCTGACATCCGCGACTTCAGCAGCTTTGGTGAGTACCTTGACCCGGAGGCGCTGATCGACCTGGTCAATGGCTTCTTCTCGGAAGCGGTGGCAGCCATCAGCGAACACCACGGCCTGATCGACAAGTTCACCGGCGACGCAGTCATGGCCCTCTTCAACACGCCGCTGAACCCGCAGAACAACCACATCGAGCAGGCTGTTCTGGCCGCGCTGCGCATCCGGGCGCGGTTGGCGGCCTATCGACGCGGGTTGCCGGCGGACAAGGTGCTCCACGTGGGCATTGGCGTCCACACGGGCGAGGCGGTCGTCGGCAACGTGGGCAGCGAGCAGCGCAAGGACTACTCGGCCGTCGGCGACGTGGTCAATCTGTGCAAGCGGCTGCAGGAGATGGCCGGGCGGGATGAGATTCTGGTCAGCCGCATTGTCTACGAGCGGGTGCGTCCCTTTGTGCGCGCCGAGCCGCTGCCGCCGGTGCAGGTAAAGGGGCGGCAGACGTTGGAAGAGGTCTACCGGTTGGTAGGCATTGTGTAGAGGAAGAGCAAGACGGAGGATCACAGAGGGGCACGGAGGAACTGTTTTCCTCCGTGCCCCTCTGTGTCATTCGGGTAGAAATAGGTGGGGTGGCGGGTCGTCGATAGGCTCTTCGTCGGGGAAGGGCGGCAGGTCGAACAGCTTGCGCCAGGCGTAGTGGCCAAACAGCTTGAGCGAAGCGATGATCGGCGCGGCCAAAATCGCGCCGAGGATGCCGGCCAGCGACGCGCCCATGAACAGACCGACGATGACGATGATCGGGTGCAGGTCGAGTGCCCCGCCGACGATGCGAGGCACGAGCAGATGGTTCTCCAACTGCTGGATGACGATCATCAACCCCAAAATGACCAGCGCGTACTGCCACGACTCTAGGCCGAGATAGTTGCCGGGTTGAAAGAAGGCCACTAATACCGTCACGCCGGCGCTGATGACCGGGCCAAGATTGGGCAGAAACTCCAGGAACCCAGCCAGCAACCCCAGAGCCAGCGAGTTCTGGACACCCAGCAGCGTCAGACCGATCCACACCGTCAGGAAGATGACCAGCGACAGGATGATCTGGCCGCGCAGATAGGCGCTCCAGACGTGGCGCAGTTGCGGCATCAGTCGTTCGGCGTCCTCGCGATAGCCGGGCTGTTGGGCGAAGCTCTTCACGTAGCCGCCAAAGCGCGGCAGGTCGGTTGCAAGGTAGATCGACAGCACGAAAATGAAAAGCAGGTTGAAGACCGTGCGCACGGTCGAGGTGGCGAAGCGGCTGACGACGCCGCCGCTCTGGCTGAGCAGCGGTTCCACCAGGCCGAGCAGTTGCTCCGGCAGGCGATCCCAGGCCACGACGCTGGGGTCGAGAGAGAGCGGCCCGATGGCGATCGGCTCCGTGCGGTTGACCAGCGCAGCGATGGACGCGGCCACGTTTTCAATGAGGTCTGGAGTCTGTTCGATCAGGTTGGCCGCCTGCTGATAGGAGGCGACACCCAGGGCAAAGAAACCGCCGATGAGCGCCGCGGCCAGGACGATGTAGACGACGGCAATAACGATGCCGCGCCGGATGTTGGTGCGCTTGTCAATGAAGACGATGAGTGGATCGAGCAGGTAGGCCAGGATGGCGGCGACGACCAGCATGGCCAGCAGCGTGCGAAAGCGCATCACCAGCAAGGCCAACAGTAGCAGCGCGGCGACGACCACAATGGTCTTCGTCGTACGGCTCCAGGGTGGCGAGTTGTTGGGTATCATCGGTTCGACCATCACGGGCACTCCGCTGAACGCATCTGAAGCATACGACCTTGGCGACGGTTTGGCAAGGTAGAAGAGCGCACGCCAGGAACGCCAAGCGAATTTCTCTTGGCGTTCCTGGCGTGTGCTCTTGCTAACTTCGCAATAGCCCTCTGTGAGGGGAGCGTCAGGCGGCCGGCGCTGGGGCCGGCGCGGGCGGTCGCTGGCCCACGGGCAGCGGCCGGGCCGGCGGCAGGTGGACGGCAATGGGGCCGGTGGCTTGCTTGCGCACGATGAACAGCAGGTACGCCCCGCTGTCGAGCGCGGCTTCTTCTTCGTAATATGGCCGCACCCAGCGCTCCGTCGGCCGCAGGCTACTTTCCCACGGGGCGACGATCCAGTGGCCGGTCAGGGCGTGGAGGGCGGCCGAGGGCAACCCCTGCACGTGGCCGATCTCCAGCGCCCGCAGCGCGCCGCGCGAGAAGTAGTACTGCCAGCGCTCCACGGCAAAGCCGGCCGCGGCCAGCCGGGTGGCCCACGTTTCCGGTGAGTCGGTGTGGGCGTGGCGCGAGATGGTGTTGAACAGCCGCCGGTAGCGCTCGGCCATGCCCTCCAGCCGCAGCCGTTCGAAAAACGCCGCGCCGCCCAGATACTCGGTGAACAGATGGCTGGGCGTGGTGATGACGAAGCGCGCCCCCGGCTGCAGGACGCGATTGACCTCGGTCAGCACCGGCGGCAGGTTGGGGATGTGCTCCAGCACCGAGTTGCTGAAGGCGCTGGCGAAGGTGTTGTCGGCAAACGGCAGCCGATCGCCTAGCGCCTGAATGGGCAGGTGGTACTTGCCGCCATGCACGGCCTTTTGCAGCGGCCCCCACCACGGGTCGATGCCCGCGGTCAGCGTCCGGTTGGGGAAGGTCATGGCCGCGAAGTGGCCGTCGCCGCAGCCCACATCGAGCGTCGGCTCGGGTAGGGGGATGAGCGGGTAGAAGCGCGCCTCGACAGCGCGCAACAGGGCGCGGAAGGCGGGGAGGGACTTGAGTTGTTGCCAGAGCAAGTCAGTCATCAGTGTTCAGTAAGCAGTAAGCAGTAAGCAGTAGGTCAGTGGGTCAGTCGTTGGTCGGCCGTCCCTGGCCCCTAATCTTTAGCTCCTAATTCCCGCAGCCGCTCATACGCCGTCGGCTCGATGGTGCGGCTGGGACGCTCGCCGTGGCGCAGGTTCTCGAAGAGGCGGACGTATTCGGCCGCGGTCTGGTCGGGCGAGAAGCTGTCGCTGATGGTCGCCGCTGGGCGACGGTAGGCGTCGCGGTCGCGCAGGATGCGAATGAGAGCTTCGGCCAGGGCGACGTCGTCGCCGACCTCCGTCACCTCGCCCATGCCGGTCATCGTCACCGGTTGGCGCACGCCGGGCAGATTGCAAGCGGCGACGGGTACGCCGTTGCGCATCGCTTCGATCTGTACCAGGCCGAAGCTCTCCGTGCTGTTGAGGCTGCAAATGCACAGCACGTCGAGGTTGCGATAGAAGGCGGTCAGTTCCGCGCCACCCAGGGTTCCCAACAGGCGGTAGTGGGCCGCGTACTGCTCGAACAGTGGGGCCAGCCGCGCCGCGTAGGCCTCTTCGCCGATGATGCCCTTGTATGGGCCGGCGTGGAGCACCAGCGCATCGGGGAACGCCTCCAGGACGCGCGGCAACGCCTTCAGCAGCACCTCGACCCCCTTCTCGGCCGCCAGACGGGCGGAGATGCCGATGGTCGGCCGCCGGCCCAGGCCATGCTTATCGGCAAAGGCGCGCACGACGGCGTCGTCGGCCTCATCCAGGGTGATCGGCGGCGGGATGATGACCAGCTTGCGGTCGAGGTATTGTGACAGATAGGGTGAGTGCGTGCCGTAGTCGCGGGTGTAGGTGACGACGGCATCGGCCAGCCGCCCGGCGGCGTCGTTTTGCAGCCGCACGACGCGATCGACCATGCGGTTGAACGTACCACTGGGCAGTTGCAGATCGCAGTGGTAGGTCAGCACAACCGGCTTGCCCAGGAGACGGCCGCGCAGCGCCAGCCCCGGCGCGTCGAACTGCGGCAGATGCAGGTGCAGTACGTCGGCCCCGCGCGACAGCCGCCAGGCCATCGGCCCGAAGTCGGGCATCAATACGCCCTTGCTGACGCGCAGGGCTACTGGGATGCGCACCACCTTGACGCCGTCCATCACGTCGTAGCGCGGCAAGTCGGGGTCATATTGCGACGTGAGGACGGTGACATCGTGCCCCTGCTCGACCAGTGCCCGGCTGAGGCGCTCGACGTAGATGGTCAGGCCGCTGACCCAGGGGCGGTAATAAGTCAGAACTTCCAGTATCTTCATAGCTCAAGAATTCAACGCAAAGGTGCAAAGACGCAAAGCTTATATAGCACTCTTCCCTTTGCGTCTTAGCGTCTTTGCGTTAAAAGGGACTACATTGTTATACACCCTCATCAGGGCGATGCCTCACGACGGGAGGCGAACGCCTGGGCCGAGTTGAGCACGTTGCGGAAGGTGACGCCCGTGGCGGCGATGCCCACCAGCCCTAGCAGCACCATGACGACGATGTTCATGGCGTGGTAGAGAAAGGCGAAGGCCGCCGCGTCCGCCGCTGGTTGGCCGGCCAGTTGCAGCGCGGCCGTGACGGCGACGTGGTAGGGACCGGCCTGACCGGGCGTTGAGGGTAGAGCGACGCTGAAGGCCGCGGCACACATCACAAAGCCGGTCGTGGCCCAGGTGGGCGACAGGCCGACGGCGCGCATGGTGAAGTAGTAGGCCGCCAGCACGGGCAGCCACGTCAGGATGCTGAGGGCTATCAGGATCGCGCCGTCGCGCAGGCTTGTCAGGCTTTTGAGGCCGAGAAGCAGATCGTCGGCGCGCTTCACCCAGGTCGTCCGGTTGAGGAACGGCAGGAAGCGCCGCAGCGCCCAGTCGACGAAGCGCGTTGCCCGTTGGCGCTGATTGGCGGCGACGATGAGCACGAGGATGCCGCCGACAGCGGCAAAGCCGGAGATGAGAGCAAAGGACTGCATCCAGTCGGGCAGCGCCGGGATGCCCGACAGGGTGAACGGCAGCAGGACGACGATGAACAGCATGTCCAGCAGCCGTTCGACGACCATTGTCGAAACGCCCTGGGCAATGGTGACCGGCGGGACGTTGCCGATGAGCACGGCGCGGGCGACGTCGCCCAGGCGCAGCGGCAGGAGTTGGGGCAGCATGTAGCCGATGTTCTGGATGGGGAAGACGGGGGCGTAGGGGGCGGCATTGGCCAGCATGGAGCGCCAGCGCACGGCGCGCACGGGCAGGAAAAGGACGACACCCCCCGCCCCCCACAGTAAGTAGCCGGTTATGCCGGGGGGCCAACTCCCGATGAGCACCCCCCGCCCTGCCAAACAA
>CALLZA010000262.1 GCA_937858165.1 uncultured Ardenticatenia bacterium | reverse complement strand
GGGACACGGTTCAAGCCGGGGGGGGGGGGGCACGTACCAAGGCCCCTCCTCTATCCCCGCTTCTTCACCAAGGTCGTGCGCGCCCGGGGCCGGTGCGACGAGGGGGGGCGCATCATGGCCGAGCCCGGCCGCGACCCGGCCGGCCAGTTCGACGAGCCGATGAGGGGTCTGCGTAATCAGGGGCAGATCCTCGGCGCGGAGCGCAAGGGCGACGTGCTTCTGGCCTATGGCCGGCGCGAGGGCAACAAGCTCGTCGCGTCGCGGGTCGAGGTGATCGAGGCGGGGACGATGACGCCGGGGCTGCGCGACGACGTGGTCGTGGGCGAATTGATGCGACGGACGGAGAACGTGTTGCAGGTGGACGCCGGCGGCGAGTTGTTCACCGTCGAAGTTTCCCCCGATGCCGTCATCAGCGTGCCGTCAATCCCCGGCGACAACACGGTCAACCAGTTGCACCACCATCTGGACGTGCAGCGCATGTCGAAGAGCAAGGGCAACGTGGTCAACCCCGACGAACTGGTGGCCCAATACGGGGCCGACACGGTGCGCGCCTATCTGATGTTTTTTGCCAAGTGGGACCAGGGTGGGCCGTGGAACTATGAGGGCATCAAGGGGCCGCAACGGCTGTTGCAAGACGTGTGGGAGATCGGCCAGGCACAATACACGCCGGGTGACGACGCAGCCGCCTCGCGCGCCCTGCGCCGCAAGACGCATCAGGTCATCCGCAAGGTAACGCGCGACATGGATGAGTTCTCCTTCAACACCTCCGTGGCGGCGATCATGGAGTTGCGCAACGCCATTCTGGCCGCGCAGCGCGAAGGCGGCGTTGACCGCGCGGCCTGGAACGAGGCGGTCGAGTCGCTGCTACTGCTGTTGGCCCCCGTTTCACCCCACATCACCGAAGAGTTGTGGGCGCGGCGCGGGCTGCCCTACAGCATCCATGAGCAGTTGTGGCCGCAGTGGGACGACGACGCGGCCCGCGAAGAAGCGATCAGTCTCATTGTGCAGGTCAACGGCAAGACCCGCGACCGGATCGAGGTGGCGGCCGATCTGTCCGACGACGAGCTGCGCGTTGTGGCCCTGGCTTCCGACAAGCTCTCGCGCTGGCTCGATGGCCAGAGCCCGCGCCAGGTGATCGTTGTGCGCGGCAAGCTGGTCAACATCGTCGTGTAAGAAGGATGATCCGCAGCTGCCCCATCTGCGGATCAAAATATCTGAATAAGGGCGCGGAGGCCGGTGGTTAGCTGGTAGAGGGCAAAGGCGAAAAGGGCCACGGCTGAGACGAGACCCAGCCCACGGTTGAGCCGGGGGTCAATGCGGCCGGTTAGCCCGGCTACAAGGACGAACAGGGCCATGCCGCCGATGAGCGCCACGTAGAAGCCCAACAGGAAGCTCAGCCCCAGGGACGGACTGGCGCGCCAGCCGGCGATAAGGATCGGCCCACTGATGGTCGCCCAGAAGAGATAAGGCCCGGGGCTGAGGGCGTTCATCAGCGATGCCTTAAGAATGGCCCTGATGGCTGACCCTGGCGGTGGCGCGTCCGTCGCCTCATCGCTCCAGCTTTCGGCCCGAAACGCCCGCCACGCACCCCACGCCAGGAACAGCAGGAACAAGCCGCCTGCCACCCGTAGCGCCGCCAGGAACTGCTCCGGCAGGCGCGTCAGCACCAGCAGCACGATAGCCACAATCGGTGGATCGCTGACCAACGGGGCCAACACCGCCGGCATGGCCCGCCGCCAGCCGTAGCGGGCCACCAGCGACAGCAGGAACGCCTGGAAAGGGCCGGGCTGGATGGAGGCCGTTCCGCCCAGGACAAACCCCTGTAGAAGGTAGGTCAACACAAGGGGCGCGGGTGCTAGAGGACGCTCAGGATATCTGGGCCGTTGGCGGTGATGGCCACGGTATGCTCGAATTGCACCGACAGGCTGCCGTCGGCGGTGATGACCGTCCAGCCATCGGGCAGCAAAATCCAGTCGTGCTTGCCGGCGTTGATCATCGGCTCGATGGTGAAGGTCAGGCCGGGGCGCAAGCGCGGGCCGCGTTCGGGCTGGCGAATGTGGGAGACGGACAGCTCTTCGTGCAGCACGCGGCCGATGCCGTGGCCGCCCCACTCGTGGACGACGCTGACCCGCTGAGTGTCGGCGTAGTCCTCGATGGCCCGGCCGATGTCGTTGAGGTAGTTGTTGTTTTGCGCCGCCTCGATGCCGCGCCGCAGCGCCTCGCGGCCGATCGCCAGCATGCGCTCCGTCTCGGCCGCGACGTGGCCGACGGGGTAGGTCACGCAGGCATCGCCGCAAAACCCCTTGTAGCGCAGGCCGATGTCGATGCCGACCACGTCCCCCTCGCGCAACACACGACCGTCGGGAATGCCGTGGCAAATCTCATGGTTGACCGAGGCGCAGATGACCCCGGGGAAGGGTGGGTGTTCGCGCTGGCGACCGCGGTACCCTTTGTAGAGGGTTTCCGCGCCCTGCTTGTAGATGTGGTCTTCAACCAGGCGGTCGAGTTGTTTGAGCGTCACACCGGGCTTGATATTCTCTTCGAGGATGGCAAAGCACTCGGCAACGAGGCGGCCGGACGCACGCATCCGGGCCAGTTCTTTGGCGTTTTTCGGTCTCATCAAGGACGGAGTATAGCACAAAAAGAGGCCCATCGCTCAGGCGACGGGCCTCTTCTATTGTGGTTGACGCGGGGCAGTTGCCGACCGCGTTACGGAATCATCACCCGGTCGATGACGTGGATGATACCGTTGGACGCCTGGATGTCGGTCATCACCAGCTTCGCGCCACTGATGTCGATAATCCGGCCACCGCTGCGGTTGATGAACAGCGGACGACCATCGGACAGCGTCGGCACCAGGTCATCGGTTGCCAACTGGTCGCGGGTCAGACGGTCGTTGACGACGTGGTAGAGCAGAATGGCCGTCAGTTCATCCTCGCTCAGGTCTACGTCGCCCAGAGCGGCGAAGGCGTCGTCGGTGGGGGCGAAGACGGTGTAGTTGCCGGGCATGGCGAACGTCTCGACCAGACCGGTGGCCTGGAGCGCGCCGACGAGACTGGTGAAGATGCCCGCTTCGACGGCGATCTCGGCAATGGTCTTGGACGTGGTGTCGCTAGCCGTATCGTCGGCGGTGGCCGCGGTCGTCTCCGCCGTGGCGGTGGTGTTCGCGCCGCCAGTGACGGCCGCCGGCAGGAGCACGGCGTCGATAGCGTGGATAATGCCGTTCTTGGCCGGCACATCGGCGATGACAACGCGGGCATCGTTGACGAAGACGTCATCGTTGCGCGTAGTGATAGTTAGCTCTTCGCCTTGCAGGGTCGTCACCGTCCCCATCTCCAGCAGTTCTGCGCCGCTGTAGTTGCCGGCGACGACGTGGTAGGTCAGGACGGTGGTCAGCGCACCCTTCGGGTCGGCCAGCGCGGCCGAGAGCAGAGCCGGGTCCAGGTCGCCAAAGGCGGCGTCGGTGGGGGCAAAGACTGTGTACTGGGCATCTGCCGAAGCCAGCGTGTCGGCCAGACCGGCGGCGACGACGGCCGTGTGCAGTGTGTCGAAGTTGCTGTTCTTGGCGGCGATGTCGACGATGTTGTCGTTCGTCTGCGCCGCCGCGCCCATGGCGCTGAAGCTGAGCAGCAGAACGAGCGATAGTAGAAGCAGGGCCTTACGTTTCATGATCTGTTTTCTCCGTGTTTGAGCTTGAGTAACACTATTTGTGTTTGTTCGCAGATGTGTTCGCGACTTACAGTTAGCATCATAAATCAAAACCGCGCCGGTTCCTAGAGTTGATCGGCCTCTACTCATAATTTGCACATGTTTTGTACATATTTAAAAGTGTTTTGTACAACTACTGAATGGGCGTTCACAACCCGCGCCGAGAGCGTCCAATCATAAGTATCACTTACTATAATGGAGTTCAATATTGATATTAATATTATTGACAAGAGACATAAGAAAATGTATACTCCGCTTAATAATCCGCAAGATGTTAATGGCGAGGTCGGTTATGGTAGACGACTCCTCAACTCCGGCGCGATCCCTCCGTCCCTTCCTGACCCTGTGGGTGGGACAGGTCTTCTCGCTACTGGGCAGCCAACTGGTGCAGTTCTCGCTCATCTGGTGGCTGACACAGCAGACCGGGTCGGCCACAGTGCTGGCCGTCGCCTCGATTGTGGGTCTGGTGCCACAGGTAGTGCTCGGCCCGTTCGTCGGCCCGCTGGTCGATCGTTGGAACCGCAAGCGGACAATGATCCTGGCCGACGCTGGCGTGGCCCTGGCAACGTTGCTGCTGGCGATTCTGTTCTGGCTGGGCCAGGCCGAGATGTGGCACGTCTACGCTATCCTGTTCGTGCGCTCCCTCAGCGGCACCTTCCACGGCCCAGCCATGATGGCCTCCACGTCGCTCATGGTGCCGCAGGAGCATCTGACCCGCATCCAGGGCATGAATCAGATGTTGAATGGCGGGTTGAACATCATCTCGGCCCCGCTGGGGGCGCTGCTGCTGCAACTGCTGCCGCTGCAAGGGGTGCTGGCCGTCGACCTCGTGACGGCCGCCTTCGCCATCTTCACCGTCTTGCTGGTGCGTGTGCCCCAGCCGGAGCACGACACAGTCGACGCCGGCTCGGTGGCCGGTCAATACTGGCAAGACCTGCGGGCCGGGTTGCGCTATGTCCTCAGTTGGCGTGGCCTGCTCATCCTGATGGGCATGGCGACGATCATCAATCTCGTCCTTGCTCCCTCGACGAGCTTCATTCCGCTGCTGGTGACAGAGCACTTCCAGGGCACGGCCTGGCATCTGAGCGCGCTGCAAGCGGCGCTTGGCATCGGCGTGCTGTTGGGTGGCCTGCTGCTCAGCGTCTGGGGCGGCTTTCGCAAGCGCGTCTATACATCGCTCATCGGTTTGATCGGCCTGGGGTTGTCGGTGCTGTTTGTTGGTCTGGTTCCGGCGTCACTGTTTCCGTTGGCCGTCGTGCTGATGGGGGCGATGGGCATCATGTCGTCCATGACTAACGGGCCGATCATGGCCGTCTTACAGGCCACTGTGGCCCCGTCGATGCAGGGACGCGTCTTTACTTTGCTCAGCAGCGCGGCGGTGGCGATGATGCCGTTGGGCCTGGCGATTGCCGGGCCGCTGGCTGACGTCATCGGCGTGCGCACGTGGTTCTTGATCGGTGGAATCATCACCCTGGCCCTGGGCATTGGCGGCTACTTCATGCCTTCTCTGGTCAACATCGAGGCGCAGCGCCAGGATCACCCGGCGGCCGATGCCGAAGGCACTTTGCTGTTGAGCCGCGCCGTGCCCGATGCGCTAGATTGATGTCGAGATGGAGCGTAGCGCGATGCCGAAAAGGAAGAGCGTCGTGAAGGACAGCACCCACTGGGCCCGGTTGGTGTCGTCGCCGCGCAAGAGGGACACGTAGACGAACGGCAGGAACACCAGAGCGAAGACGCCGTAGAGCACGTGAATCTCCGGTCGGCCGATGTCGCCCAGGCCGCCACCGAGGGCCAGTATCGTCCCCAGCACCGCCTGCACGACGAAGATCATCTGCCCGATGAACGCTGCGCCGAGGTAGTTGCCGTTAACCGACTGGCCGCGGATGGCCCGGAACAAACCCCACAGGCCGAGAATCAGAAAGAACAGCCAGGCAGTATTTGACAGTGCGCTGTGAATAGCGATCAGGGTTGACATGAAGTGCTCCTTGCCTGGGGAGTGTAGCCGCCAGGGCATGCCCTGTCCAGTGCCAGGGAGTAGGGGTTAGGGAAGAAGGCTCTTCCCTAGCCCTTAGTCCCTACTTCTTCGGCGATGCGGTACAATTCGCCGCATGGAGTCGTATCAACGCGCCCTCGACTATCTCTACAGCTTTATCAACTTCGAACACAAGTCGCTCGACCGCTACCAGGCAGCCAAGATCGACGCCGACCGACCGCGCCGACTGCTGGAGATGCTCGGCCGCCCCCAGGAGCACTTTCCGTCCATCCACATCGCCGGCACGAAGGGCAAAGGCTCAGTCGCGGCCATGTGCGCTGCCTGCTTGCGGCTGGCCGGGCTGCGCGTCGGCCTCTACACCTCGCCCCATTTGCGCGAATTCCGCGAGCGCATCCGCATTCTGTCGCCCGACGACGCCGACGGGCGGATCAGCGAAGAGGCATTCGTCGCCGTTATGGGCCGTGTGCGCCCGGCCATTGAAGCGACGCCCGGCATTACCTGGTTCGAGATCGTCACGGCCATCGCCTTTGACCACTTCGCCGCCAGCGCGGTGGACGTGGCCGTCGTCGAAGTGGGCCTCGGCGGGCGGCTCGACGCCACTAACGTGCTGACGCCGCTGGTGTCGGTTATCACCAGCCTGAGCCTCGATCACACGCAACTCTTGGGTGACACGCTGGCGCAGATCGCTGCCGAGAAGGGGGGCATCATCAAGCCGGGCGTGCCGGTCGTCACCGCGGCGCAAGCGCCCGAAGCGCTGGCAACGTTGGAACAGATCGCCGCCGAGCGGGGCGCGCCGCTGACCGTCGTCGGCCACGACTGGCCCTACGAAGTCATCCGTAGCCACGAGGGGGGCGTTGCCCGCCAGCGCATCATTGCCGGCGGTGGGCCGCAGCCGCGCCTCATTCCCCCCGGCGCGTCGTTCGTCGTCGGTC
>CALLZA010000261.1 GCA_937858165.1 uncultured Ardenticatenia bacterium | reverse complement strand
TTGGCTGGATGGCGGGCTGGGCGGGCGGATCAGCGGGTGGACGCTGGCCGTGGTGGAGGTGCTGGGCCTGGGGCAGACGTGGCTGGCCTCGCTGGCGGTCGACGGCGTGCTGGCCGGTGTCGGCAGCGTGTTGGCTTTCGTGCCGGTGCTGCTGTCGCTCTACTTTGCCCTGGCCGTGCTGGAGGACTCCGGTTACATGGCCCGCGGCGCGTTCGTCATGGACCGGCTGATGAGCCGCATGGGGCTTCAGGGACGTAGCTTCCTGCCGCTGATGGTCGGCTTTGGCTGCTCGGTGCCGGCCATCTACGCCACACGCACGCTCAACAACCAGCGCGACCGGGTGCTGACCGGGCTGCTGGTGCCGTTCATGAGTTGCAGCGCGCGGCTGCCGGTCTACGTCCTGTTCGCCGCCGTCTTCTTCCCCGGTCGCGCGGGGCTGGTCATCCTGGGGCTTTATCTGCTGGGCATCATCGTCGCTCTGGGCATCGGCCTCCTGCTGCGGCGGACGCTGCTGCCGGCCACGGGCGCGCCGGGGTTGGTCATGGAGTTGCCGCCCTATCGCCTGCCCAACGCGCGCAGCATCGGCTATCACATGTGGCAGCGCACGCGCGGCTTCTTGCAGCACGCGTCGTCACTGATTCTGGTGACGACGCTGGTCATCTGGCTGCTGACGGCCATCCCCGTCGGCGGGCAGGGTACGTTTGCCGACACGCCGGTGGCGGAGAGCGCCTTCGGCCGCGTGTCGGCGGTCATCGCCCCGGCGATGGAACCGCTGGGCTTCGGATCGTGGGAGGCGGGCGGCGCGCTGCTCAGCGGTCTTGTGGCCAAGGAGGTCGTCGTCAGCACCATGGCCCAGGTCTATCGCGGGTCAGGTGACGCGGCCGAGGCTGGGGCGGCAACTTTCCTCAGCGACCTGGCCCAGATCGTCACCTCGTTTGGCCGGGCCATCGCCGACACGCTGCGAGCCATCCCCGGTCTGGTCGGCATTGACCTGACGGCCGACGACGGCGATGCCGCCGAGGCGGGTCTGGCGGCCAATCTGCGCGCCGGCTTCGACAAAACGAGCGGCGGCCACGCCGCGGCGGCCGGATTAGCCTTCATGGTCTTCGTTCTGCTCTACACCCCATGCATGGCCGCCGTGGCCGCCGAACGGCATGAACTGGGCAGCAAGTGGATGTGGCTGAGCTTGCTAGGCCAACTGGCTATCGCCTGGGTTGTGGCCCTGGTCGTCTTCCAGGTTGGGCGCTTGTTGGGAGGCAGCTGATGTTGCGCGAACTGTTGCGACTGGTGGAGACGGCCGAGGGGCCGATTAGCCTGACCGACCTGGCCCGGCAGTTGGGCGTGGACGCCGCCGTGCTCGACGGCATGCTGCAACACTGGGTGCAGAAGGGGCGGTTGATTGTAGATGGCCGTTCCAGCGCGACTGCCTGCGCCGGTGGCTCCGCGTCGATGGGCGGTTGCGGCTCTTGCGCCGGCGTGGCCTCGTGCCCCTTCGTTGCCCGGCTGCCTGTCACCTATCGTCTGAACCTCGATGCGTAATTCGGTTCAATCTGAAAGCAAAGGTGGGCGCTCGCTGGCCCGCAGCGTGGCCCTGCCGGCCGAGAAGGGCAGTTGGAGCCTTGTCTCCGAGCCGATCCTGCTCGGTCTGTTGGCCGCGGCCTCGTGGGCTGGGGCGGCGCTGGCCGTCGGCGCGTTCGCCATGTTCCTGTGCAACCGGCCGCTCAAGGTCTATCTGGCCGACCGGCGGCGCGGCCGGGCGTATGAACGTACCGGATTGGCCTTGCGCTACCTGCTTGGGTACGCTGCCGTGGCTGTCGCCGGCCTGGCCGTTGGTTGGGCGCTGGGCGGCTGGCGGCCGTTTGTGCCGTTGCTCGCCGCCGCGCCACTGCTGGCACTGTTCGCCGTCTACGACCAGCGGCCGGGCCGCCACTGGCAGGCGGAGCTGATCGCGCCGGTGGCCTTCGCTGCCATCGTGGCCGCGATGGCTATGGCCGACGGCTGGGCGTGGCCGCCGGCGTTGGGGCTGTGGGGGTTTATGGTCGCCCGCGCTGTGCCCGCTGTGCTGTTCATTCGCGCCCGGTTGCGCTTGGACAAGGGCAAAGAGGCCGCGTCGGGCGAAAGCGTGCCGGCCGTGTTCGCCGCCCACGCGATGGCGGTGGTCGGGGGGGTGGGGCTGGTCTGGGCCTGTCTCTTATACACATCTCCGAGCCCACGAGACCGTACTAGATCGCGTATGCCGTCTTCTGCTTGAAAAAAAACAAGCACAACA
>CALLZA010000260.1 GCA_937858165.1 uncultured Ardenticatenia bacterium | reverse complement strand
CTGATGTCCTACTTTCATGTACGTCTCTTCTTGTCTATAGTTTGTTGTACGTCGTTGTATTGTGTCCCTCTTCTGGTCCGTCTTTCTTTTTTTTTTTTAATGATACGGCGACCGCCGAGATCTACACTAGATCGCTCGTCGGCAGCGTCAGATGTGTATAAGAGACAGCCATAAAGTCGTAGGTCGGCTTCTCGATGTAGCCGGTGACGTGGCCGGCCTCGTTTTGCTGGATGACGCCGAGATCGATGTAGACCTGCCGGCGGTGCATGGCGATGGTGGCCGTCGCGCCGCTGCGCCGATGGTGGGCCATCACTTCGTCCAGCGGCAGCGTGGTCAGCACGTCGCCGTTGGCCACCAGGAAGGTGTCGTCCAGCCCCTCAACCAGCGACAGCGGCCCGGCCGTGCCCAGTGGCGCGTCCTCATAGCTGTAGCGAATGGTGAGGCCCAGCCGCTGCCCGTCCTGAAAGAACAGACGCAGCAGCTCGGCCAGATGCCCCACCGTCAGCACGGCCTCATCGACCCCGGCACGCCGCATCTGGCGTAGCAGAATCTCCAGGATGGGCATATCGCCGATGGGCATCAGCGGCTTAGGCAGAATGGTGGTGTATGGCTTCAGCCGCGTGCCTTTGCCGCCGGCCAGGATGACTGCTTTCATGATGTTACTCCCAGACCTCTGAGGTCTCAGAAGACCTCAGAGGTCTAGAGGCCTAGCAGACTAGACCTCATAGCGTCCCACGCGATAGAAATCGAGATGCTCGCGAATCCATTCGACCGTCTGGCCCAGCCCGTCGTCGAGCGACCAGAGCGGCGACCAACCCAGCAACCGCCGCGCCCGGTCATTGTCCGACAGGAGCCGCAGCACTTCCGACTTCTCCGGCCGCAACCGCTCGGCGGCGGTGGCAATGGTCACGGGGCGACCGACCAGGGCGATGACACGCTCGGCCAGCTCACCGATGGCGATGTCGTCGCCCGTGCCCAGGTTGATCTCCTCGCCGCCCACGTTCGGGGCCAGCCCCGCGCGCAGAAAGCCGCTGACCGTGTCGCCGACGTAAGTGAAGTCGCGGCGCGTGGTCAGGCTGCCTAGCTTAATACAGTCGCCGGTGAGGGCCTGGGTGATGATGGTCGGGATGACGGCGCGGGCCGACTGGCGTGGGCCGTAGGTGTTGAACGGCCTCACGGTGACAGCCGGCAGGTCATACGAACGGTAGAAGCTTTCCACCAGTTTGTCGGCGCCGATCTTGCTGGCCGAGTAGGGCGACTGCCCTTGCAGGGGGTGGCTCTCGTCCATCGGCGTGAACTGGGCCGTGCCGTAAACCTCGCTGGTTGAGGTATGCACCAGGCGGCCAACGCCCTGCTCGCGACAGGCCAACAGCACGGCCAGCGTGCCCATGAAGTTCGTCTCGGCCGTCTCCAACGGGTGCTGGTAGGAGTAGGGAATAGAGATGATCGCCCCCAGATGGAAGACAACCTCGCAGCCGGCCACAGCGCGGGCCACGGCCGCCCCGTCGCGCAAATCGCCGGCGACGATGTCCAGTTCGCTCAGGACATCGGCCGGCAATTGGCGCAACAGCCCGGCATCGCCGCGCGAGTTGTAGCGCACGAAGGCGCGCACCGTCGCCCCGGCCCGCGCCAGAGCCTCGGTGAGATGACTGCCGATGAAGCCGCCCGCGCCCGTCACCAGGACGCGCTTGCCGGTCCAATCGCTCATGTCGGTTTGGTACTCCTTACGTGTTGTCGGTCGCCTGTAGGGTGGGTTGCTCTACCCGCCCCCGCAACCCAATTAGCCGGCCAGAGGGTGGGTAAAGCAACCCGCCCTACAAGGCTTGCTGCTGGCGGGCCTGAATTCGTTCGCGCACCGTGTCCCAAGCTTCGGCGGCGATCAGTTCGTCCAGTTCGATCAGCCAGGTGTCCAGTTCGTGTTCGGCGGCGGCCATGTCGCCGACCGGGTTCATCGTGGTCAAGCCCTGTTCGCTGGCGATCTGCGTCCGCAACGTCTCCAGGACGTCGGGCAGGACGACAGTCGGCACACCCGCGGCGCGACAGATCTGCAAGATGCGTTCGCGCTGCGCCGGGCGGATGTTCTCGATGGCGAAGAGGATGAGGCCGATGTCGTGCAGCCGCACCAACTGGGGAATGTCGGTCGTGGGGCCGAGGACGCGCAAGCCGCCGACGCGCGTGCCGTGCTTGCGCGGCGCGTCGTCGATCAGGCCGATGATGGAGAACGCCTGGCCTAGTTCGAGTTTGCGCAGCAGATAGGCGGCCAGATTGCCGGCGTTGCCCGCGCCGACGATGAGCACCCGCTCGCCGACGGCCGAGGAGCCGCCGCGCAGCGCGATCCAGTGCCGCGACAGCCCGGTGATGATGCGCATCCGATAGCGCAGCAGGACAAAGCCGGCGAAGGCCAGCACGCCGCTGACGACAATGAGGCCCGATGGCAACAGCCGGTGGCCCAGGTAGGGCACGGCGATGGCTCGCGGCTCCCAGAACCAGTTGGCGACCAGCAGAACGAAGGTCGTCAGGCCGGACGAGACGGCCAGGGTGATGGCGTCGTCGGTGTCGGCGCGCGACCAGACGACGCGCCCCGCGCCCAACACGGCGTTGACCAGGCTGAAGATAAGGGCGATGGCCAGGGCCACGCCGACGGCCAACCCCGGCCCCAGCTCTAGCGGCCCGTTGCTGCGCCAGATGACGCCGGTGGCGGCCACGGCGGCGAAGGCCACGGCGCTGTCGAGCACGAACCAGGAGATGTAGCGGCTGATGAAGCGGGCCAGCGGCCCCCAGAACAGCAGGTGCTCCGGCACCTGGCGCGCCTTCAGTTGCGGCAGCAGGGCCAGCAGTGTCCAGAAGATGACGTCCAGGTCGGTCAGGACAGAGCGGTGGTGGACGTAGACAAGGTCCAGCCGCAGCTTGCTAGGCAGGATGACCTTGAGGTACTGGTCGACCACGTTGCCGGCCTGCAACATCGCCTCCTCGTCGCGGTAGAGGATGGACGCCGGGCTGGTGATGCCGGGGCGCACCGACAACAGCACGTCGCGCGTCTCGGCCGGCCAGTGGCTGACGAAGTCGCGGTCTTCCGGGCGCGGCCCGACGATGCTCATCTCTCCCTTGAGCACGTTCCACAGTTGGGGCAGTTCGTTGACCTTGGTGTCGCGCAGCCAGTGGCCGAAAGGGGTGATGCGCGGATCGCCCTGACCGGTGACGCGCGGGCCGTTATAGCTGGCGCCCGTCTCGTACATGGTGCGGAACTTGAGAATGTGGAAGGGGCGGCCCTGGCGGCCGACGCGCTCACCCCAGTAGAAGATCGGCCCGGGCGAATCGCGCTTGATAAGCACGGCAATGAGGACAAACAGGGGCGCCAGGAGGAGCATGCCCACCGCGGCCAGGCTTAGATCGAGCACCCGCCGCGCCGCCTTGTCAACGGCGCGCCGCGCCTCGCTTAGCCCGACACGAAGCTGAGGGTCAACTACTGGCTGGGAGGCGATGCTCTCGTTCATAACTCACCGATTGGGCCGAATGGCTGCCAGGTAGTGGGTATTGAAGATACCCAGCCCTTCCAGGGCCAACGCCCCGGTCCATGACAGCGGCACGAGGCGACTTGTCAACGGCGGCGCAAGGGTAATTCGCTCGAATGAATACTGGCTGTCCGGGAAGTACTCCCGAATCTCCTTCGGCCGAATCCCTCGGGTATGCCTGTTCAGTGGGTTGAGCCAGAAGTCGTACCAGAGAATCAGGCCGCCCGGCTTCAACACCCGTCGCATTTCGCTAGCGACAGTATAACAGAGGGCTTTATCCAAAATCGATGAAAACACCGTGAATTGTAAGAGCAGGTCGAACGTTGCCGTCGGGTAGGGCAACAGGCCGCCGTCGGCGCAGGTGACGGCCGCCTGGGGCACGCGTTGCCGGGCGATGGCGGCACGCTCGGCCAGCAGGTCGGTGCCGTGCAGCCGTCCGGCCTCAGCGCCGTAGCTCGCCAACTCCAGCAGCACGCCGCCCGAACCGCAGCCAACTTCCAACACGTCGCGCCCGGTCAGCGGCCACAACTCCTCACGCCGCAGCCGGCGCACAATAGCCCGCTGCCGGCTCTGGATGGCGAACAGATGGGCCGGGTTACCCAGCGAATCGACATCTCGCCCGGCCAGTCGCTCGGCGCGCGCGGCGTAAACTTGGTGAAGGCGCTGGCGTTCAGACATTTTGAGTGACGAGTTACGAATGACGAGTAACGAGTACTCGTCTGACCTACTGAATACTAACCACTGACCCACTGACCACTGATTACTGCCTACCCCTCGCTCCATACACCCGCCGCTGGGTCATAACTCAGGCGAACGGTCGCGCCGGCGGCCACGTCGCGGCGGGCAGCGCCGCCGGCCGGCCGGATGTTGCCGCCGCCCACCAGGGCGAACGGCGCCGCCGCGGTCAGGCTGATTGTGCCGCTGAAGAGCGGGTCGGCCGTGCCATCGTCCGTCCACCAGTGCAGCGCGGCGACGTCGCCACCGCCGCTGACCTGGTAAGCGTCGTAGTTGCTGCTGACGACCATTGTCGGCGCGACGGCCAGCGTCAGCGGCGCGGCGCCGGGCACAGGCGACAGGCTGGCAAAGAACGGGACCTGGGCGTTGGCGACAACCAGCATGGGTCGGACGTTCGGCCAGTCGGTGATGCGGTTGTTGCCGCCGGTGATGCGGCCGCGCCAACTGTTGCCCGCGCCCTCTTCGACGTAGAGCAGACTGCCGCCGCTGATGCCCTGGAAGGTGCAGTTCTGCAGCACCAGCGCGGCGTCGTTGCCCAGCGTGCCGTTGGTGTTCTTGCACAAGACCACGCCGCGGTCGGCCGGCGCGCGACCGTGGAAACGGCAGTTGGTGACGGTCGTGCGGCCATTGTCGATCTCCAGGGCGATCGCCTGGGAAGCGTCGTCGGGCCGAACGTAGAACAGGCAGTTGTCGATCGTCGTGACGTTGGCCAGGCCGCGCCCCAGCGCCAGCACCGCGCCCGACCCCTGATGGTAGAACTGGCAGTTGGCGATGGTTGCCGTCACACCATCGAGGCGCAAGTCGATGTAGGGCAAGACGTCGTGCTTGGGAGCAAAGATGCAGTTGCGCAGCGTGACTTCGAACGGCTCGCTTTCGATGGTCGCCACCAGGGCGCTGTTGCTGGTCGCGTCGCGGTCGTTGGTGAAGTAGCAGCCGTCGATCAGCACGTGGGAGCGAATCTGGATGGCGTTACTGCTCTCGAAAAGACAGTTGATGATCTCCGGCCGGGGGTTGGTCGTTGGGCCGCTGTGGGTGATGACGCTGCGGCCGTTGTGGGGGCCAAACCAGCAACCGATGAGGCGCTGATACTCCGGGTCGCCGCTGACGGCCGTGCCCTGCAAGTGAAAGGCCCAGTTCGGCGTGTCGTCGAAGCGGGTGTTCTCGATGTGGACAGTGTTGTGCGGGTGGCAGTAGATGAGATGATTGTCGCGGCTGCCGTGGAAGTAGCTATCGTAGACGTGCAGCCGCTTGTGGCCGTCTTCGGCCGACCAGAAAGCGACACAGCACTCCGTCTGGGGCTTGAAGTCGCAGCCGCGAATAGCCAAAAACAGCTCGCCCCGCCCGCCGTCCGGCCCGGTGGAGCTGGCGACGACAACGTGAGTGAAGCCGTCGGCGTCCACTGCCTCGATCAGGCACGGATGGTCAGCCGGGCCGGCCTCGAAGTAGAAGCCGTGCAGGGCGTAGCCGTTCAGGTCGGCCTCTTCCTCCAGTCGCAGTTCAGCGGCCTGGAAGTGGACGCCGTTGTGGATGTAGAAGGTGTGGTAGGATTGACCGGCCTGCGGCGCGGCCACGCTGACGCGCAACAAAGTCGACTCGCGCCCCGCGCCGACGATGGCCAGATCGCCGGCCACGTCTAACTGGCGGTTGGTATTGTCCAGTTCGATGCGATAGAACGACGCCGGGCGGGGAATCCACAGCGGCCGCCGCTGCTGAATGGCGGCGTCGATGGCCGCCTGGAACGCGGCGCGATCGTTGGTCTGGCCGTCGCCGCGCGCCCGGTAGGGGGCGGCGGTCACGTCGATGGCCGTTTGCGCCTGGCCGCGCGGCAGCGTCACCCGGCCCAGGCCCAGCCCCGGCGCGCCACGCAGCACCAGGCCGGCGGTCATGGCCCCCGCGCCGTGCAAAAACTGGCGGCGCGAGAAGCTCAGTTGTTCGTTGCCCTGTGGATCGTCCATTTTTACCTGCTACTCCAATGTCGTCGCCGCGCCAGGGGCGGCGACCAACTCCTCATACCACTGCGCATGCCGGGCAATGCCCGCGTCCAGCTCGAATCGTTCCAGAAAGCCGCGGCGGGCGTTGTCGCCAAAGGCCGCGCGCTGCGCCGGGTCGGCCAACAGGCGGCCGACGCGTTCGGACAGCGCGGCCACGTCGTCGGGCGGCACGAGATAACCATCGATACCATCGCGCACGACTTCGCCTGTCTCTTATACACATCTCCGAGCCCACGAGACCGTACTAGATCTCGTATGCCGTCTTCTGCTTGAAAAAAAAAACTACTACGAAGACCGCGACGCCTCACCCACGGCAAAAACCGACTTGATAGAGACAGACACGCGCAACAGTACGCGTACGAGAAACAACGACACCAGTGCGACCAGTG
>CALLZA010000259.1 GCA_937858165.1 uncultured Ardenticatenia bacterium | reverse complement strand
TTTTCATGTGCTTCATCGTGATCTTCCTCATTCATGTCAGCCGGATAGTACTCTTGTATGGAGTGTACTTGTTTTTTTTTTTCAAGCAGAAGACGGCATACGAGATCTAGTACGGTCTCGTGGGCTCGGAGATGTGTATAAGAGACAGCGCATAGACCGTTGTGATTTAGAAGTCGCCCTGCTCCTCGATATTCAGCAACTCGGCCCGGTTGAGAAGTGTAATGTGCCCGCGGCCGGTTTGCAGCCAACCGTTGCGCCGCCACTCACCCAGAAAGCGGGCCACGGTTTGACGCGTCAGGCCGGTGCGTTGGGCCAACTCTTCCTGCGACAGCGTGACGTACCCCTGGTGTGCTATTTGTTGGTCGGTCTCACCCATCTCGCGCAGGACGCGAGCCAGGCGGGCCGGAGCGTTCAGGAAGGCCAACGCGCTCTGGCGATGGTTGGAAGCTACCAGCCGGGCAACTGAGATTTCCAGCATCCGGCGCACCAGGTGCGGCTCGTTATCGAGCAGGGCCAGGAAGGCGGGGCGCGGAATCTCGAGCACATCCGTTACGGTGCGGGCGATGGCGCTAGTGGAGCGGGCGGTCTGGCTGATGAGAGCGTTCTCGCCGAACAAGTCGCCGTCGCGCATTTCGGTGATGACTAGCTCGCGGCCGTCCGTGCTGTTTAGGGCGATGACAATCCAGCCGGTGCAGATGACGAAGGCCGAGTGGGCTGGATCGCCCTGCAAAAACAGGAATTCGCCGCGCTGCACCTTTCGCCAGCGGCTGACGCGGGCCAGCGACACCAGATTGGCCGGACTGACCGTCTTGAACAGCGGCACGCACGACAGATAGTATAGATAGTTCGATTCCTGGGCAGGGTCGGGCGCGCCCGTCATAGAGAAAGCCCTCCTATCTGCCGGCGAACGATGCGCTAGAGCGCCTCCAGTTCGGCCAGCATGGCGGCCAGGGCATCGTAGGCCCCCTGCCAGAACTCCGGCGAGGCGACGTCGAAGCCCGCCTCCTGTAGCACGCGGTACGGCTCGGCCGAGCCGCCATAGGACAGCAGCTTCAGATAGCGCGGCACGAACGCTTCCCCTTCGCGCTTGTACTGCTCATAGAGAGCCAGAACGAGGAGTTGGCCGAAGCTATACGCGTAGGTATAGAACGGCGTGTGATAAAAGTGGGGAATGGAAATCCACTCCCAGCGGAACTCGTCGGCCACGTCGACGGCGTCGCCGAACTGGTCGCGCAGATTGTCCAGATAGGCGGCGCATACCTCATCGGGCGTTGCGCCGGACTGGATGAGGCGGTGGGCCTCGCGTTCGAACAGGGTGAAGTTGGCCTGGCGCTGGACAGTGACGTAGGCGTCATCGAGAGCGTAGGCCAGCATGTCGCGGCGCACGGCCGGGTCGCGCTCCTCCTTCATCAGGCGCTCGTTTAGCAGTATCTCGCTGAAGACCGACGCCGTCTCGGCCAATGGCAGCGAGGCGTGGAAGGTCAACGGCGAGCGGTCGGCAGCCAGCATGCCGTGGATGGCGTGGCCGAATTCGTGGGCCAACGTCGCCAGGTCGCGCGCCTTGCCGTCGTAGCTCATCAGTACCCAGGGCGTCAGCTCCGGGGCCACGGCGTAGCAGAACGCGCCGCCGCGTTTGCCGGGGCGCGGTTCGGCGTCGACGTGGTCGGCGTCGATGACGCGCTGTACGAGTTCGGCCGTGCGGGGCGCGAAGCGGTTGAGGCTATCCAGGATGAGGGTCACGCCGTCGGCGTAGGGGTAGTCGCGGTCGGTGGGCGCCAGCGGGGCGTAGATGTCGTAGCGGCGCAGGCGGTCCAGGCCCAACCAGCCGGCTTTCAGGCGGAAGTAGCGCTGAAAGAGGGTGTTGTTGCGCCGGCAGACGTCGAGCAGTACTTCCACAACGGAGTCGGGGATGTCGTTATACAGATTGCGCGGTGAGATGGGTGTCGGATAGCCGCGCAGCGTCTGTCGCTCGTCGCGCCAATCGCGGACGATGTGATTGTAGATCTGAGCCAGTACGGCGCTGTTGTCGGTGTAGACGCGGTAATGCTCCTGATAGGCGGCCGCGCGCATATCGGGCGAGGGGTGGCGGTAGAAGGTAGCCAGTTGGTCGCGAGTGAGCAGTTTCGCCTGGCCGTCCACCTCTAGCCGGAAGGAGAAGGCACTGACGATCATGTCATACAAGTTAGTGATGGCATTGATGCCGTTGGTGTCCTTTAGATTGATGACGCGCTCTTCGGCCTCGCTTAGGGTGTGGGGCTGGAACTTGCGGGCACTGTCGATGAAGTAGCGCAAGTCCTCGTCAGGTGGGGCCAGACGGGCGGCGGCCTCGTCGGACAGAGCCTTGAGCCATAGGATGAAGAAAAGAGTGCGGTTGTTGAGGGTCGTCAGGGCTTGGTCGAGGCGGTCGCGGATGCTGAGCGCGGTCTGATTCTGCGTGTCTTCGGCGAAGCGCAGATAGGCGTAGGCACCCAGGCGGTGGGCGCGATGGCTAATGGCCTCATATTGACGCAGGATAGCCAGGAATTCGTCCGGGGACAGGTCATCGGTCAGGCGCTCGCGCTGTGTCTCGAAGCTGGCCACCGCCTCACCTAGTTCGGCCAGGGCGGCCGTGATCGATTCGTCGATTGGCTCCGGCAAAAGGTCGTCGAGACTCCACCGCTTGGGCGCAATTCTGTCGGCCATGTTCTTTCTCTATTCTCCTCTCATTGTTAGGTGAGCGGTACCGCTCGTTGGGCAAAAGCCTGACGTTATTGTACCCAAGCAACGCTATTATCGAAGAGAATTCACAGGCGTTAGGGGCGTAAGACAGGCAATAAAAAAGGCCGCAGTCACATGACTGCGGCCTCAAGGTCGCGGGGGTCAGATTCGAACTGACGACCTCCGGGTTATGAGCCCGACGAGCTGCCTCTGCTCTACCCCGCAACAACAAGAACGGATTATAGCGCATTACCGCCTGTTGTCAACGGCGATCGGCCGCCAATCGGCGGCAAACGGTCGATCATACGAAACTCTTACGTTTGGAGTCGCTGTCAATCAGTGAGCCTTTGCGCCAAGGCCGCTAAGAAAGGCCCTGCCTTACGCTCATGATGCGTTGACGTTGGTCCCGGAGCAGCCTATAATCCCGTCTGTCGTCGCCCTGGCGCGGCGGCCACAACCGAATACGTAGTCTTGCGGGTGCACGGGCGACCGGGCTGAGACGTCTCAGGTGAGACGAACCGCTGAACCTGATCCAGGTCATGCTGGCGTAGGGAAATGACGTTCAATCGTTTCGCGCGCCCCTGTTGTCAGGGGCGTTTTTCGTTTGTAGTGAAGCGCTCTACTACGAACGGAATCCCTTTAGGAAGGAGTGTTTATCATGAGATTTAGCAAGGCGTTCTATGGTTTGGTGCTGGTGGTGGTGCTGGCGGCGTGCGGCGGCGGGGAAGAGGCGAAACAGGACGCAACCGTCCGCCTGATGACCCACGACAGCTTCGACATCAGCGCCGAGGTACTGGCGGCGTTCGAGGCGGAGACGGGCATCGCGGTCGAGGTGTTCAAGGCGGGCGATGGCGGCGAAGCGTTGAACAAGGCGATTCTGTCCAAGGACGCGCCGCTGGCCGACGTGTTCTATGGCGTCGATAACACCTTCCTGCAACGGGCGCTAGACAACGACATCTTTGTGCCTTACGCATCACCGGCACTGGCCGACGTGCCCGATGCGCTGGAACTGGATGTCGCGCATCGTGCCCTGCCGGTCAACTATGGCGACGTCTGCCTCAATTACGATGTGGCCTGGTTTGCCGCGCGGGGCTTGCCGCCGCCGGCCGATCTGGCGACGCTGGCCGATCTGGCTTATGACAGCCTGACCGTCGTCCAGAATCCGGCTACTTCGACGCCCGGTCTGGCCTTCCTGCTGGCTACCGTCGAGACGTTTGGCGAAGACGGCTACCTCGACTACTGGCAACGGTTAGTTGACAACGACGTGCTGGTGGCCAATGGCTGGCAGGAGGCGTACTACACCCACTTCACCGCCGCCTCGGAGGGGGATCGGCCGATCGTCGTCAGCTACGCCAGTAGCCCGGTAGCCGAGGTCTACTTTGCCGAGACGCCGCCGACCGAAGCGCCGACCGCGTCCGTTGTGGCCGATGGCGCGTGCTTCCGGCAGATAGAGTTCGTCGGCATCTTGCGCGGTACGGCCGTCGAGAGCGCGGCACAACAGTTAATTGACTTTATGTTAAGCCAGCCCTTCCAGGAGGACATTCCCCTGAAGATGTTCGTCTATCCGGCCAACGAGACGGCCGCGCTGCCGGAGGTCTTCCAGCAACACAGCCGGACGCCGGCCGCACCGGTTCAAATGCCCCCGGCGCGCATCGCCGCCAACCGCGAGGCGTGGATTCAGGCCTGGACAGAGACGGTGCTGCGCTAGCGGCACGGGTCGTGATTTGTATCCCAACGCGTATATCGAGGTATATCCGTTGGCCGGTGCGCTATGCTATGGTAAGCGTATCACCACTATGGAGTACCCAACCATGACCATAGAAGAGGAACGCGCCGCGCAACTGGCGGTTATCGAAGAGGAGATTCGCGGCCTGACGGAGTCGCCGCTCTACGAATACCGGACATTAAACCACTACAACCCGGTCATCGGCGAGGGGCGGCCGACAGCCGAGGTCGTCTTCATCGGTGAAGCGCCGGGCGAGGTGGAAGCAAAGACGGGGCGGCCGTTCGTCGGGCCGTCGGGGCGGATGCTCGATAGCCTGCTGGCCGACGTCGGTCTGAAGCGCGAGGATATCTACATCACCAACGTGGTCAAGGATCGGCCGCCGGACAACCGCGATCCGCGGGTTAAGGAGGTTCGGCTCTACTCGCCCTTTCTCTGGCGACAGCTTGAGATCATTCAACCACGGGTGATTGTGCCGCTGGGTCGCCACGCGCTGGCGTTCGTGCGACGTCACGTCGCCGGCTTCCCCACCGAGGGGTCAGTCTCCACGCTGCACGGCACGGCCTATCCCGTGAACGCACCCTATGGGCGGGCGTTCGTCATGCCGCTCTACCACCCGGCGGTGGTGTTTTATCGCGAAGACCTGAAGGAGGCGATGGCCGCCGACTTCCGGCTGTTGGCCGGGCTGCTGGCCGGCCGTCAGCCGGCGGACTCGACGGCGTAGTGATGGCGCGTCTCGGCCTCGCGGCCGCGGACGACGCGCCGCCCGGCCAGCGGCCCCTGAGCCTGAGTGATCACGGTGCGCTGCTCCTCGCCTTGCCCCTGGCGCTCGAAATAGATCACAACCCAGTCGTTGGTCTTGCCCGCCTCGTGGGCGCGGGCGGTGTTGGAGAAGAGGGCGGTGAAGGTCCATACGCCGTGCCGGGTGCGGAGGATGGGCAACCACGCCTTGCCCTCAGGGTTGAAGCGCTTGGGAGCGATGGTGTCCAGATCGCCGGCGGCGGCCTTGCGCCGATACTCGGCATCCACGTCCAGCAACAAAGCGACCGGCGGTTCGGCGTCGGCGGCATCACTCTCTTCTGAAGTGCGCTGCCGGGCGCGGCGTTGGGCCGTGCTGCTCAACATGCCGGCCAGCGCCGTCTGCACGGCGCGCACGCGCTCCGGACCGAACCCCTCCACTTTGCCGAGGCGTCCGTCGTGGGCGGCCTGCTCCAGCTCTTCGAGCGTCCGAATGTCAAGCATCTCGGCAATGCGGCGGGCGAGCGTCTCGCCCAGACCGGGGACAGTATCGAAGACGGTTCCCCCATCGACCGCGGTCTCCAATTCGCGCAGCAGGGTGCTCTGGCCGGTCTCGACGTACTGGCTGATCAGACCGGCCAGGCTATCGCCAATGCCCGGCAGGCGGGTCAGCGCGGCGTGGTCGTTGGCCAACTCAGCCACGGGTTTGTCCTCACCGCGCACGGTGGCCGCGGCGCTGAAGTAGGCACGGACACGGTAAGGGTTCGTCTCGTTCGTCTCCAGCAGTTGCCCGATGCGTTCGAGCAGAGTGGCGATCTCTTCATTCGTAGGTTGTTGGGTCATGTTAAGCGTTGCTCTTGGTTATTAGTTCATTGAGACGCTGGCGGGCCGCCGTCAAAGAGACGCCGCCCTCGTAGAAATCGACCCAGGGATCGCCGACACGCGCGATGCGCTCCAGGACGTTGCCGACGTGGTAGCGCCTCGCGTCGAGGTCGGGGTCGTCCAGTTCGTCCCAGGTCAACGGGGTGGCCACGGGTGCGCCGGGGAGGGCGCGCACGGCGTAGGGCGGTACCGAAGTCTGGGCGTAGGCGTTACGCAGGTAGTCGAGAAAGAGTCGGCCGCGCCGCTGTGCCTTGCGCGTCTCCGTTGTCAGTTCCTTGGGATGGCGGGCGGCCAGCGCGTCGGCCAGGTCGCGGGCGAAGTCGCGTACGGTGTCGAAGTCGCTCTGGCCGTCGAGCGGCACGCCGACGTGCAGCCCGCGCGAGCCGGTGGTCATCAGATAGGCCGGCAGCTCTAACTCGTCGAGCAGCGCGCGTAACTGGCGGGCGGCGGCGCGGGGGCGCTCGCACGGCTTGGGCGGGGCGAGGTGGGAGATAAACTTGTCGGGGGGGTTCACGTCGGTCGGGCAAATGAGCCGGGGGGGGGGGGTAAACGGGGCCCGCTGGACGAGCGAGAA
>CALLZA010000258.1 GCA_937858165.1 uncultured Ardenticatenia bacterium | reverse complement strand
GCCTACGGATGCGTGTTTGTTGTGTAGTTTTGCGAGTTGTCAAGCCTGTGACTGGTAGAGTATACTCGCTCGTGTCTATTGTATACTCTGCGTGTCGTACATGATAGTTATCGTGCTTGTTTTTTTTTTTCAAGCAGAAGACGGCATACGAGATCTAGTACGGTCTCGTGGGCTCGGAGATGTGTATAAGAGACAGCCCCATCGCTCCCGGCCTGCGCCCCCTGTTCGACAGCGCCACTTCCGGCGCGGAGCAGATCGCCGGCTGGGCTGCCGGCGCGCGCGTCGTCAAGGCGTTCAACACCACCGGCGCGGAGAACATGGCCGCTCCCGGCTATGCCGGTGGCGCGGCAACGATGCTCCTCTGCGGCGACGACGAACTGGCCAAGGCCGCCGTCTGGCAACTGGCCGAGGAAGTGGGTTTCGAGCCGGTGGACGCCGGCCCGCTGTCGGCCGCCCGCCATCTGGAGAACCTGGCCCTGCTATGGATTCACCTGGCGCAGGTCAACGGGTTGGGGCGGGGGATTGCGTTCCGGTTGATGCGGCGGTAGGAAGAGAGTAAGCAGTATTCAGTTGCCAGTTAAGCGTGAGCAGACCTGAACACTGGATACTGCGCGCTGCCTACTGTGCTTACTGTCTACTACCCCAAACCCCCGGCAAGTACATTCGAAACTCCGGCGTCTCGCCCGGCCGACGCTCGAACGCGCCGATGTCGCAGCGGCCGCCGGTGGGTTGCGGCCGGGCCACGCCGCGTTGGTCGGCGCTGATGGCCGTGCCGCAGCCCAGCCCGCCGCGCGGGATGCGGTCAAGGGCGGGGCTGGTGACGCTCAAGGCGTGGGTCGGCGTCATGGCCGGGGCGTTCAGGGCCAGCGGCAGCAGCCCGGCGGCCGAGGCGATCAGGTCGCTGTCATCATCCTCGTCCGGAAAGCACGTGTCGTCACCGGCCAGATTGAAGCCGGTGGAGATGATCGCTGCGCCGACGCCAGGCGCGGCGCAGTCGGGGCCGGCGCCGAGGCCGTTGGTGATGATCGTCGCCGCCAGCCGCACCGAGGCCACGCCGCCGTTGGCCGCCGTGGTGTGGATGCCGCCGCCGCCCGCCTCGGCTGTGTTTTCGGCCAGGGTGCTATAGACGACGTTGGCCCCCACCGCGCCGCCGTTGGCCGCCACCAGCAGCCCGCCGCCGGCTCGCCCCGTGCTGTTGCCCGACACCGTGCTGTTGAAGAGCGTCAGTGAGGTCGTGCCGCCGGGTTGCGCCGTGGCATAGATGCCACCGCTAGCCGCCAAGGTCAGGCCGTCGGCGGCCGTCGAGCGGTTGCCGGCCACCGTTGAGCCACTGACGGTCACTTCAGCCACGCCGCTACTGTCGATCCACAGCGCGCCGTGGTAGCCGGCATTGTTGACCAGCCGTGAATTGGTGATGGTGACGGTCAGTTCGTGGCCGTCACCGGCGAAGAATTGAGCGCCGCCCGCGCCGTAGGCGGAGTGGTTGCCGCTAAAGGTAACGTTGGTCAGCACGATCACTTGCGCCTGGTAATTGATTGCGTGCAGGCCGCCCCCCGCGTAACCAGCTTCGTTGCCGGACAGTGTACTGTTTTGCATCGTCAGCCCTGTTGCCTCTCCCTCCAGGACAATGCCGCCGCCGTAGTTCCTGGCTGAATTGTCGCTGATCGTCGTGTCGATAATCGTCAACTGACCGGTACTATAAATGCCGCCGCCGGCGAGACTGGCCTCGTTGGCGGTGATGTGGCTGCCTTCGACGGTTAGCGTGCCTTCGTTTAAGATGCCTCCGCCCGCGGAGGCCTGGGCGTTGGTCAGGGTGATGTCGCGCACACGCGCCGTGGTTCCCGCAGCAACGGATAGGATCGACTCGTTGTCACTGCCACCGCCGTCGATGGTATGCCCGGCACCGTCGAGGATGATGGCCGTGGCCGCCGGGTTGTCAAAAGGTGTCGACCAGTCGGTCAGGATGATGTCGGCCGACAGGGTAATGGTGTGGGTTCCCGCGCCGGCGGCGTTGACGGCGGCGATGGCCGCGTTCAGCTCCGCTTCCGTGCCCGCGGTCAGGTCGGCCGCACGCGCCGGGCCGGCCGGCAGCAGCGCCAACAGACAAAGGATAAGCGTGAGCAGAAGGCCCAGGCGGCGGGCCGGGTGAGCAGTCGGCAGCATCGTTACCTCCGTGGGTGGCGGCCGTTGCGCCGCCGGCAATCGATAGGCTCAGGTGAGTGAATGACAGACTCTACTTCCCACCACGGCCATTGTAAGGGCGGGCCGGGCGATGTCAAGGCGCTTGACACGGTGCGGGGCAGGGGCTATACTTATACCTGTTACCCCCACCCCAGGGGGGAGGGGGTGTAGCAGAAGGGGCAACGCACTTCAGAAAGTGTATTGCAACCGGGAAAAGGGATGAACACGCAAGCGCAACAAGACGCCATTCAACGAGTCGCCAGCGCCGCCGGCCATCTGCGCGGCATCGAGCGCATGTTGGCCGACGACGCCTACTGCATCGACGTCATCAAGCAGATTCAGGCCGTCCAGGCCGCGCTCAGCAAGGTCAGCACCCTGCTGCTGGACAACCACCTGCGCACCTGTGTCACGACCGCCATCCAGGGCGACGACGCCGACGAGCGCGAGCGGATGTTGCAGGAGATTACGAGTGTGTTTTCTGTCGGCAAGAAATAGCTCACGCAAAGACACTAAGAAGCAAAGGCGCAAAGAAGAAGGGGAAAGCTTTTCTTCCTTAGCGCCTTTGCCCCTTCGCGCCTTTGCGTGAGCTGTCGTTATCAATAACAGCTGTCTCTTATACACATCTGACGCTGCCGACGAGCGATCTAGTGTAGATCTCGGTGGTCGCCGTATCATTAAAAAAAAAACCAACCAACGAGAATCCAACAACCACCCCGAGACAACACACACAACAAATAACAAACAAACTAAGGACAGAAAAGCCAAGACAG